>NZ_SFBY01000235.1:0-2796 GCF_007095505.1 Microcystis sp. M_QC_C_20170808_M3Col | reverse complement strand
TCGAAACGAATAGGCTTTTTCCATGTCTCACATTTTAGCATATATTTGGTAAATGTGTTAATATTTAACAGTAAAGCCGTCGTGAAACGACGGGGTTTCAGACCCAAAATTTTCGATGACAAAAATCCTCTCGACAGCCGAAGTGAAAGCGCGTCTTTCCGAATCGATCGATCTTGCTCTCCAAGAGGGCTACGTTGTCATCACCCGCTACGGCAAACCCGTGGCTGCCCTGGTGAGTTACGAAGATATCCGACAATTGCAACGACTGAGAAGCGCTCGTCAGAGGGGAGGGTTAGCGAATTTAAGCGAAAATTGGGAAGATTCAGAAGAATTAGCCGAAGAACTGCATAATATCTTGGACGAGAGAACCTGATGGCTTATCTCTTTGATACCGATGCTATTTCAGAGATGTTACGCAAGCGCCCGCTACTGGACTATCTGCAATGGTTACGATCGCTCGATCGAGAAAATCAATATACTAGCAGTATCACGATCGCCGAACTATATAAAGGTGCGTTCCGTTCCCCCAAGCGCAATCATTTTCTGGAAAAAATCGAAACGAGAATTATCCCCGAATTCACGATCCTGCCATTCGATCGCTTGACAGCGAAAATTTACGGAGAAATTCAAGCGCAACTAGAACAACAGGGAAATATTCTCGCCCATGCCGATTTACAGATCGCATCCACGGCGATTCAATCTAATCTAGAACTGGTTACGGGTAATATTCAACATTTCGCCCGTGTAGAAGCTTTACGGATTAATTACACTCTCGTCCACGCCAGGGCATCTTCAGAAAATGTTCAGAGTTGAGGCAACTTCGGCATCAACCATGGCAGCTGGATCGCAAATATAGGATAACTTTCCCAAAAATCAGCGATAAAAACCTTTTTTACCGATCTAGCCCGGCTCTAACGCCTGGGAAGGGAAAAATCCTCAATTGAGCCGAAATTAGCTTAATCAAAAAATATGCTATAATCAGAATGTAAGCACAAGGGGCCGTAACGGTTTCGACAGGTTAGCGAAAGCTCCCCCGTGATACAGGTCGAGAGTGAGTCTCCTCTCGTAAATCAAAGGCTCAAACAAAAAGTAAATGCGAACAACATCGTTCCTTTCGCTCGTAAAGCCGCTCCTGTAGCTGCCTAATAGTCTCTAATCGACTCGAGCATTCATAGTTTGACTCCGTTAAGGACTATGGATCAACCCCCAACGGATGCCACGTTTAACTTTCTCTAGTTAGTTAACCGTGTAAGCTTTAACTAGAGCATCCCACTGTCCGGGATAAGTGACAGTCCCCGTTTCGAGGGTAATCGAGACTAAACCTGTGAATGAACGGACAGTCAATACCTAATTTGGACAGCAGTTCGACTCTGCTCGGCTCCATTGATTACTTGAATGAGAAACCTTCTCTCCCGCATGGATGGGGTACAAACACCGATTATTCCCGTGGTCGGTCAGTTAATTAAAGCGAACCCTGGCACTATTTCCCTAGGTCAAGGGGTTGTTTCCTATGATCCACCCCGGGAGGCGATCGAATCTCTATCTTTATTCTTAGCCAATCCCAAAAATCATCAATATCAATCTGTGGCGGGAATTCCCCCCTTATTAGCAGTAATTCGGCAAAAACTAGCCGAAGATAATCGGGTAGAAATCAGCGATAAACAGGCAATTTTTGTGACGGCGGGCAGTAATATGGCTTTTATGAATGCCATTTTAGCCATTACTTCCCCGGGGGATGAAATTATTCTCAACACTCCCTTTTATTTCAATCATGAAATGGCCATAAAAATGGCTAATTGTCAAGTAATTTTGGTCGCCACAGACAAAAATTATCAATTGCGTCCAGCCGCCATTGAAGAGGCAATCACGGAAAAAACTAAGGCAGTAGTGACGATTTCTCCTAATAACCCCACGGGAGTAGTTTATCCAGAAAATACCCTAAGAGAAGTCAATCGAATCTGTCAAAAAAAGGGCATCTATCACATTCACGATGAGGCTTACGAGTATTTTACCTATAACCATGCCCAGCACTTTTCCCCGGCGGCAATTGTTGGCAGTGAATCCTGGACTATTTCCCTGTTTAGTCTCTCAAAAGCCTACGGTTTTGCCAGTTGGCGCATTGGTTATATGGTAGTACCAGAAGATTTATCTGAGGCGATTAATAAGATTCAGGATACTATTTTAATCTGTCCGCCGGTGGTTTCGCAATACGCAGCTCTAGGGGCGTTGCAGGTGGGTAAAAGCTATCCTTTAGAACAGTTAAAAACCATCAGTCAAGTTAGAGAAATTTGCCTGAATGCTCTAGAATCAATCGGCGATATCTGTGATGTTGCCACTGTGGAAGGTGCTTTTTATTTCTTCCTGAAAATTACCACAGACAAGAATGATTTTCAGTTAGTTAAAAGCTTAATTGAGCAGCAGCGGGTGGCGGTGTTACCCGGTTCAACTTTTGGGATAACAGAAGGCTGTTATTTGCGTCTTGCCTACGGCGCTTTATCTCCAGAAACGGCTTTAGCGGCAGTAGAAAGATTGGTAAAGGGATTGCGTTATTTTAGTCAATAATTTTCAAGAATAAATACTGGCTTTCTTTCTTGGTTTTTACTTTACTACAACTGATGAAAAACCTTCTCTTGCCCATGGATGGGGTACAAACACCGATTATTGCCGTGGTCGGTCAATTAATTAGGGCTTGCTGAATAATGGTAAAACCCTTTTAAAATAAAGCTTTTGACCTGTTAAAGTCCGATGTTAGTGCAAGAAAATAGGATTGGGACTTTCAAAAACCTTGCATTATCC
>NZ_SFBY01000234.1:0-2765 GCF_007095505.1 Microcystis sp. M_QC_C_20170808_M3Col | reverse complement strand
CATCTCCCCATCTCCCCATCTCCCCATCTCCCCATCTCCCCATCTCCCCATCTCCCCATCTCCCCATCTCCCCATCTCCCCATCTCCCCATCTCCCCATCTCCCCATCTCCCCATCTCCTATTTACTTAATCTATGGAACTACCAGAATTAAATATAGAGACAATTTGGGCGATTATTAACGATGAAATTGACGACGAAACCGTTAATAAATTGGTCTGGCAAAGTTTAGGTTATCGCTACGATGAAAGTCAAGGAAAATGGGATAATAGTCAAGTAGAGGAAGATTGGCGAGGTGAATATCCTCAACCCCCGGATTTTATTGGCAATCGTCCCCCAACAGTAAAATTAACTCGATCGATCTTGCCAGAAAATAAACAATTATTAAAAGATAAATTGGGGTTTACTGGTTATAAAATTGGCGAATTCAATCCCCGCATGACTCGCCGTGCCACCGCCGCTAATTGGTTGTGCTTTTGTGCGTTAAAATAGATGAGGAAAGTTATTTTATCAAGCTTCTAGCATGGTCACTATCCCTGTCAAGTCCTCCTCTCATCCCCTAGCATCCTATATTGATCGTCTCACTGCTGGGGAAGCATTGTTAAAAGATACTCCCCAGAATTTGATCGAGGTAGTGGGTATCCTGAAAAGTTATGGAGTGGTGTTAGATGCTTATTCCAAAAATTTAATTTATATTGCAGAAAATCAGTTTTTGGTTTTTTTCCCCTTCTTTAAATATTTTAATGGTCAAGTATCTTGGCAGAAATTACTCCAACACTGGTGGCACAATCGCATTAATTTTGAGTATGCTGAATACTGTATGAAAGCCATGTTTTGGCATGGTGGGGGTGGTTTAGATAGTTATGTAGATAGTGTCGCTTTTCGGGAAGTGACAGCCAAGGTTATTCAAGCCAAATTTAGGAATAATCCGCTAGTTTTAATTTTAAATAAAGCCTTTCCTGAATTTTTGCCAGAACAAATGCGGATGATGGCCTACTATAGCGGTTTAGGTCAATTTTGGCGAATTATGGCCGATACTTTTTTAAGTTTATCCGATCTCTACGATGCCGGAAAAATTACCAGTATTCCCGCAGTGGTGGCACACATTAAGAAAAATTTAGTCGATAATGCTAGTCAAGCAATTGTCTATCAGGTAAAAATCAAAGGACAAACCTATGATCTTATCCCCAAATCGGCAGGATTAACCTTTCTTGCGGATACGGCAATCCCCTACGTTGAGGCGGTTTTCTTTCGCGGAACACCTTTCCCCGGTACAATTTCCTATAATGCCCAAGCCTATCAAATTCCCTACGATCAAGGAATGTTTGCCTATGGTGCTTTGTATGCGGATCCTTTACCCATTGGAGGTGCAGGGATTCCTCCCACACTATTAATGCAGGATATGCGTCACTTTTTACCAGATTATCTGCACGACATTTATAAAAAGAGTTTTCGTCAAGAAGAAGATTTATTAGTCCAGATCTGCGAAACCTTTCAAAAGTCGATGTTTTGTGTAACAACGGCAGCCATTCAAGGATTAGCACCTTACCCTTTAACTACCACAGATTTAAAAGAGCAAAAAGCCAATCGCATCTATCTAGAAGCATGGATGAATCGCTTTGTTAAATCAAGATTAGAAGCGGTAAATCAATAATTATTCTGCCGATAAATCGCTAATTTTTGCAGTCAACAAACCCCTTTACATTTATGTCAGATATTAACGTCCAACTTCAGGATATTTTAGTTCAATTGCAATCTTTAACCGAACGGGTTGCCCTGATCGAAGCGCGTCAGATGTTAGTTCCGGACATCGAGCGCTATAGTAAATTACAGCAATTCCTAGCTGAGGGGAACTTTAGGGAGGCAGACGCAGAAACTCTCCGAGTTATCCTCGAAGCTGCCGGCAGAACCCGCGATACTTTAACCCCAGAGGATATGATGCGGTTTCCCGTTAATGTGATTCGGGTACTCGATCGCCTTTGGAAAAATTATAGCGGCGATCATTTCGGTTTTAGCAATCAGGTGAAGTTATATTTTGCCGTTGGGGGTAGTATTAATACCCTGCGTACCCAAGACGCGGAAACGATTAGAAAATTTGGGGAATTGGTAGGATGGCGCAACAAAGATGAGTGGCGCATCGATGATTATGATCACTGGGATTTTAGTCTCGCAGCTCCTCAAGGCTGTTTTCCCGCTCTCTGGTGGAAGTCTCCCTACGGGTTAAAAATGGTGACTTTTTGTTTTACTCGCCTGATAGAGTGCGATTTATAGACAATGAAAGGAATTATCGGCTATTTTCATGCTTTATTTTCCCCCCAATTTGCCCCCACCGGGATAAAAGTGGCTGTAATAGTGGGTACAATTTTATTGACAATTAACCACGGTTATGCTATAATGTCTGGGCGCATGACAAGCGATCGCTGGCTGGCGGCATTACTGACTTATCTAGTTCCCTATCTAGTCAATGTTCATGGGCAGTATAGCAGTTATCGCCGTCAGCAGTGACCGAAAAAATCCCAGGAATAAAGACAATTTTGAGCGGTTAGCTGACAGTTATTGAGAGCTGCGAACACCCCCTGATTAGTAGAGGACTGCTTTGATAGCGATCAAGACGAATATTCAGGAGTTCGATTTACCATGGCTGCTGTTTTATCGAAAATTTGGGTTAAAACCCCGTCCTTTGAGGACGGCTTTAAGCTACAATGGAAAAAGCGATAACCAAGCTAAAAACTGAACCTTGACCACAGATAGTAGGGGGTTTCGTTCA
>NZ_SFBY01000233.1:0-9664 GCF_007095505.1 Microcystis sp. M_QC_C_20170808_M3Col | reverse complement strand
GTCAGACTTAAGCAATTAAGCGTTTTTCGCTATCTGCGTCAACCCCGTTGACGCGACCACCCTAAAAAAGTGGCGTGGTGAGGAATCGCCGTCCGTTTTACGGCGGCGAGGATGTCAATAAATCGGTTAGGCAAGAATCAATTAACTATCTCAAGGTCGCGAGAGGACTCCCGTTAGAGCCGCCCTTGCTTAACGGGAGATGAATCGCGACCAAAGTGAAACTAATGCGGTAGCGTTTCCACTTTCGAGGAATTTCGCTAGAATACAGAAAGCGGTAAAGCGCGTAAAGTATCACGGAAACCTCCCGCTCCTTTGTACCTCGGAACAAATATCGCCCTTGAAAATGTAATGGTGACGGGTCAAGCAGGATAGAAGCTTAACGGCTAAGGTCAATTCTGCCCACAAATAAAATTCAGCTCCGTCCGCCGCCGGGCAGTCGGTAGACGTTAAACCAAAACCCTTGTGGATTCGGTCTGACGGGGGCATAGTCTTCCGATTGTGTCTAGTTAAGAGGAGTAGAAGCAAGAATCTCCCGTCACAGCGTAGCTTGACGGCGAGAGTGTCAAAATTAGGTAGTCCCCTCCCTATCTTTCCTATTTCTTTACCGCTTCTGATTTATGAGTACATCCGTTCCGAGTTCTTCAATTCTCTTGGTGGGAATTGAGGAGAATATCGCTAAACTAGCTAGTGCGGACTTGAAAGAAGCAGGTTATCGTCCCCTGATCGTGCCTAGCATTGATATGGCTTTCCCAGAAGTGAAAAGTTGTCAGCCAGCGATAATTATACTCGATCGCTTCCTCGCAGCGGAGGCTGGTGTGAATTTTTGTCGTCGTTTACGTTCCCAGGGAAGTCGCGTTTATATTATTTTGTTAGTATCTCAAGAAACCCTAGAAGAACGTCTGGCCTGTTTGGAAGCGGGAGCCGACGATTATTTTCTCAAACCCTATAATTCGCCATATTTTCTCAAATTAATCCGTTTTTACCTGCAACCTCTGGAAATTATCCCCGAACAATTGCGTTTTGGTGACTTAGTATTAGATTTAGCCAGTCGTCGTCTCTCCTATAAAAACAAAAATATTGATTTGACGATGAAGGAATTTGAACTGCTGCGCTACCTCATGATTCACCCCAAAGAAGTATTATCGAGGGATAAAATTCTCGAAAATGTCTGGGGAGACGAATTTCAAGGAGAATCAAACGTTATTGAGGTGTATATTCGCTATTTACGCCTGAAGATGGAGGCTGGTGGTCAAAAACGCCTCATTCATACCGTGCGTGGTGTGGGCTACGTTTTACGGGAATCTTAACAGTAATCAGTGATCAGTGATCAGTATTCAGGAGTCAGGAGATTATTTTTATTTATTCTCCCCAGACCCCACACCCCAGACCCCACACCCCAGACCCCACACCCCACCACCCTAGTCAAGCACTGCTATTCAATCTGGATGGAGTTGGGGGAATCGATAGGAGGGGTGGAACTTCCCGGGGTGATAGTTTGACGGTATTGACTATAAAGACGGTCGCGCCAAGCAAAAAAGCCCTCGTAGGCGCTATTATCGGCTAACCCTGGAATCCCCTTGCCTTGCAATTCCCTGGGTAAGTTGAGATAGGAACCCTGGGGAAACTGAAGCAGTACACTTAATCCCGCCACGGCTAAATCGGCTAAAGTGGGCTGATCCCCGACTAAATAGGGACGATTGGTTAAAATGAGGTTCAAAGCTTCTAAATCCTGTTGTAGCCCCTTTTTGGCTGTATTGATAGCATCTTTTCCCAGACCTACACCCGCCCCCAAAATATCAATTAATTCCCCCGGCACAGAACCCAGCAACAAGCGCATAAAATCGGGAGTTTCCCGGGGTAAAAAAGCGGTACGAAAGTTTTGATTTTGGGCAAAAGCGCCGAGAAAAGCGGTTCTTCCTTTTAATCCCAGGGATTCATCGGCCCATTCTTCGATTAATAAACATTGACCCCGTTGTAGGGGATCTGTGGGGATAATTGGTTTTTCAGGATACTTGCGATCGAGATAAAAAGCAATCTCCGTCGAGTCAGCAATATAAGTATCGCCATCCTTGAGCACGGGAACCTGTCGCTGTCCGGAAAGACGGAATAATTCCAATTGTCCCACCCCTGGCACCACGTCCTTTTTTTTATAGGCAAGTCCTTTATAGTCAAGGATGAGACGGACTTTCTCACAATAGGCGGATAATTCAAATTGGTAGAGTTCTAGCATGGGATGATATGGCCTCTCGATAAATCAGTTTCTCCCTGATTACTCTAACCCTATCGGGCATCGGTCGTCTAAACTTAAAGACTTTACTCCGATTTTGTCCGAACATTTGTACTAAAAACGAGAAAGGCGAAAAAATAATCGTTTGCTAATTTTAGGGACCAGATCCGGCAACCCCAACTCAATAGTGCCACGCTTTTAGGTTAGGATATTTTCACGCACTAAAAGCGAGGAATAACTTATATATTCTGGCAAGCTGACTCGCGAGAGACCAATAGCATACCGCTATAGTAGAGGCGTGCGAGGCTGGCTCCTTTCTCGGATCAGAGGTTACTATGCAATTATCCATCGACGTTTTTAATGATGTAGTTCGCTATCTCGACAGCCACGAGGAAAAATTACGGATCAAAAAATTAATCTTTTGTATCTGTAAAAAATATTGGGAAAATGAGCCTAATATTTTGAACGGTGTGGCTATGGAAGACTTGGTGAAGGAGTTAGTGCAAATCAAAACCAATAAAGAACAATTAACTTTTTCTGTTTATAAATTAGTTAAAACCCTCAATCGTCCTCAAGTTTATCTGGGAGTAGCCACGGTTATTATCGAGCAAATCAGTCAATTATATAGTAATATTGCTGCCGCCTACGACAATCAATTATTACCAGTGGAACCGGAAGTTAACCCTAGCTTCACCAACGTTAATAATGATGTCAACAACGAGGAAGATAATTTATTAAGACAGGTGGTTAGTGGAATAGAAAATCATCGAGAGACGGCGAGAATTCAAAAATTAATGTTTGCCGCTTGTAAAAATCGTTGGGAAAACGATCAAGCGGTGATTAATAATTATGGCTTAAAAAATATTGTTTTAGAACTTCAGCGAAACAATCCCAATTTCCTAAGCTTGCGACAAACTCTCAAGCAAGTTGCCGAAAATATTAATAAAAAAGCTCTCTACCTAGCCCTAGCCGATATTATTCTTACGCAGCTAGAGCATCTCTACGATACTGATAACGATGACGAAGAAGAGGATAATGAGTCAAAAAGTCAAAGATTCAACACTCAAATAGTTGATCTAAAGAATGATTCTGATTCTGCGGCTAAAACCACATCTTTCTCCGCCTCTAGAAGTGACCCTGTGGATTTTTCCTCTTCGATCATCAATCTAAATGAACCGCAATTAGTCATGGAATTGCCCTTTGCCGAGCCGGCCTCCTCAAATAACAACCCCAGTAATTTCCCACAAATTCCTGCCTACGACCCCTTTGAAATTCGTTTAGAAATTTTCCAGTATGCTAATCCTTTACGAGCCAAAATATTGATTTTCTCGCTCCTATTTCATCCTTGGGATCGGAGCGGTCAAGATTGGTCAACTCTGCGAAGTTATACCCTAGAAGATTTACTAAAACAACTCATCCAAAGTGGGAAATCCCTCCAGGATATCGAAGTTCAACTATACAATATTGCTCAAACCCAAATGGATACGGATGCTAACGTTCAAACCGCCAGTATTCTGGTGCAAACTTTACAAAAAATTCTTTAATTTTTTACCCAAATTTATCTGGATATTCTACCTATGAAACCCAACGAATTAATTGCACGTTATGCCGCAGGAGAAACTCAATTTAGTGGCTTAAAATTACCCGGAGTTAATTTAGTTGGTGCTGACTTAATTGGCATTGTTTTAAATGAAGCAGATCTGCACGGAGCCAATCTTCTCTTTACCTATCTTAACCGGGCTAATCTCGCTCAAGCTAATCTTGTGACAGCTAATTTAAGCGGTGCTAGTCTCAACCAAGCTGACTTAAATGGGGCAGATTTACGCAGTGCCAATTTACACGGAGCGATGCTACAAGGGGCTAATCTTCGTGATACCGATATAACCCTAGCGACGTTACTTGATGCTAACTTAATCGGTGCGGATTTACGGGGGGCTGATTTAAGTGGTGCTAACCTCACTGGTGCTTGTTTGCGGGGAACAAATATGCGTCAGGAAAAGAAAAATCATAAGACTAATTTACAAGGGGCTAATTTCTCCCGCGCCGACCTGCAAGGGGCTAATATGAAAGGGGTTGATCTGGTGCGAGCAAATCTAGTAGGAGCCAATTTAAAGGATGCTAATTTGTGCAATGTTGACCTCAGAAAAGCGGATTTAACTAATGCTAATCTCCAAGATGCTTTACTTACTGAGGCTAATTTAATCGGGGCGCGTTTAGTGGGGGCAAATCTAGCGGGAGCCAATTTAGTGCGGTCAAAAATGACCGATACGGAAGCAATGCAGGCAAATTTCCATAGTGCAACTATGACTCAAATAAAATTTGATCGAGCTAATCTTAGTCAAGCTAATTTTCAAGGAGCAAGAATGAATCATGCTGACTTAAGAAGGGCTAATCTTTCAGGAGTTAATTTCAGCGAAGCGGATTTAGTCGATGCTTTCTTTGCTAGAGCAAATCTCATCGGTGCTGATTTAAGTAATGCTAATCTAACTGGTGCCGAGTTAATGAGTGCTAATCTGATGGGAGTTAACTTCCGCGGTGCAATTATGCCCGATGGTCGGATTAATAATTAAAATTACTAGACAGTGTTGTTGGCAATTATTCCGGTATAATTGCAGGTAGAATTGAGGGTAATCTTATGGTTGAGCCAGTAATTATTGCAGAAGATATGGGCAAAATCTACACCACCATTACAGTTATCAATCGCGCGGATCAAATTCGTGCGGAGGATGGTATAATCGCACCGGAACAAATTCGCTCTCTTACCCTAGAAAATGTCTTGGTGGATACGGGAGCAACTACTCTTTGTCTGGTGCCGGAAGTAATCTCACGCTTGGGTTTACAGCTTTTAAAAGAGGTAGATGTGGCTACGGCTAAAGGCATAGGAAAAGCGAGAATTTTTCGCGATGCTACCTTGATTATTGCGGGACGGGAAGGGACTTTTGAATGTTTGGAATTACCTGGAGGTCAAAACAATTTATTAGGAATAATTCCTTTAGAAGCTTTGGGATTAAAACCGGAGCTTCGCAGCCAAAAATTGCGAGTTTTACCCACAGAATCCCCCGAGACTTATTTAACAATTTTATCCAACAAAATAGCTCTATAAAATCACTTTTTGTCTGACTGTTCCGGCTCTTTCAGCTATAGCGATAATCTCGATTTCTTGACCAGAAACTCCCTTAATCACCCATTCCACCGTACGGCGATAATCTAAACCGTGAGCAAGACTACTATATACTTTATTTGAGCGCCCTTCTAAGTGACCGATTTCCTGCTCTAATTTTCCCACTATTAAACTCACCTCATCGGCTAAATTTAACTTGACTTGAATGGGACGAACAATCTTTCTTTCCAGTGCCTTTTTACTGGTATAAGTGGGTAAGAATCCCTGATTTTCCAACTGTAAAACCAGATGATAAATACCATTTCCCTCCGACTTAAGATCAAGACGAGAGATAGCTAAAAGAGGTGACATCAAAGCATGGGCAATAGTAAACTGACATTGTTTCTCACATAAATCCGGTAAATACTTTTCTGGGGCATTTTGCCAGACATTTTTAAAGTCCCAACCGCCAATTTCCACCTCTCCCAATTGGGGGTGATGAAAACTTTGCCAATTAATAAAACCCTTTCCCGCTAAATTCTCATCATTCCAACGCTGTAATTTCAATTCATCTTCAAAAGGATGCCAGCGAAACCATTGAATATAATCATCTTTTTTCACGGCTGCTTGGGTGGGTGCATCCCATAACTCCACCGTAAAACCATACCAACCAAAATGATCGTAACCGTAATCATCCATGGCACCGTTAGTCACTTCTTTGGGATGATAACGAAAATCGTGATAGACAGAAACGCATTCATAACCAGTCATTGCTTTTCCCTTATCAGCAATATATTTATACATTTCTAAGTCTTCCACGGGGAAATATTCATCGGGATGCGTGCTATAGGGACGCAACATGACTGCTGAATAGGTATGATAGGTAACGAAGCCATTAATATTAGTGTTATTTGCCCAAAATTCGGCTTCTGCACGGGTTTCTGGCTCCGAAAAAGGAAAATTGCCGGCCCCTTGTTGTTCCCCTTCAGGAACCCAATAAACGGGATAATTGCGGTTAAAATCCAGGCCCTCTAGGGTGGGGGCAGTGGTAAAATTATAGCCATCGTAATCGCGGATTAAACCTTCGGTGAGCAAAGTGTAAAAAGTTCCTTCAAATTCCTCCGGTTCGCGACGCACCATAATGCGAGGATCTTGTTCAGAAATTTTCCAAGCGCCACAGGTATCTTTTTGGCGCATTTGTAAGATTAAACCATCGCCGTTAATATCTTCAGGATATAGCCCCGGTTTCTCATCCGTGTGGGGATAAGGCCGAATACTCGATCGTAACATATAGGGAGTGGTGAGATATTTTTCTGCTCCATCCACGGCTAATCGCGGCAAAATATAGACAGTGTAATGGTCAAGAAGTCTGGTAATTGGGGAATTATGACCGTATTGGCGCAAAAGATGAGAGATAGTGTAGAGAGCGACGGCAGAGCCTGTTACTTCCCCCGCATGGGTGTTAGCATCAATCCAATAGGCAGGTTTTTCTAAATAGGGGCCTGTTGCTTGATTTGTGAGGGTAGTTAACCAGATATCTCGATTTTCGTAGCTTTTACCGATCGAGGTGAGGCTAATTAAATTAGGATAGGATGAGGCTAGGTTTTTCAGGAAAGAAACTAATTCTTCGTAGGGGTAATAGTGGCTAAAATCAAACATAATCTTCTGCAACTAAAAAAAAGGATTCTCGGGTTAATTTGAGAAAATATAGGATAATAACAGTAAAAAACTATGGATAGTCAAGATATCGCTCGCTATATCGAAGAAACTAACGGTATTTCTAAGCCTTGGCTGTTGGTGCAATTGCGTCTCAAAAAACTGCAAGAACGTCGCACCAGTCTTTCCCAACAGGAATATATCCAAGAATTGGATGATATTCAGCAAGACTTAATGAAATTGGGCGAATGGTGGCGAGGAATCGAGTCAGAAGTCTTTAAACCCTAAGCAGTGGCGATAATCTGTAATACTCGCGGTAAATCCTCAAATTCGCCGATGATGCGTTTCACCGGTTGCGGCCAAACCCGGACTAAAGTGGGAATAGCAGAGACATGATTAGATTCCGCTTGTTCTGGATGCTTAGAGATATCGATCACTTTCAGGGTATAGGGATGGTGTAATTCTCGCTCTAGAAGCTGATGGATCGATTCTAGGGTGTGTTTAGTATTGGCATTATTACCGGAGACAAATAACCGCAAAACATAACCCTTGGGACTAGGGTTAGTATAGTCAGAGTCAGCACTAATCCCCGAAGTCGTTGGGGGGCGCTCCTGATAACGGAGAATCAGATCGTGGGATTGCCAAAGTTGGGGAAACTGCTGACGATAGGTTTCTAAGATAGTGGGATTAGAGGATTGTTCCTGCCAAGGTACAGTAAACCAAGCTCGATCGTCCGTGGCGAAAATAGCATTTAATAAAGGCTGATAGCGACGGACAAGGGGATAGACTTCGGCACTAGTATGAATACGGTGACTATAGGGATCTCGCCAGCGGTCGATGGTAGCAGTAAAACTAGGAACTAAAAAATGGGGGGGTTCTGGCAACCCTAAAGCGGACTGGAGAGCAGCGCAGAGATTCAAATGCCAATGAGTTTGTTTATCAGGATCGATACAGTAAATCAGGTCGCCCCCGGGGGTAAACAGGGCGATGCCTTTAAAAATATCGGGCAACACAATCGCGGAAGTAGTCACTTGAGGGGTTCCCGTAGAGAATAAATAGGAACTTCTATTTTTCTAGATTACTAAACTCTTGACCCCTCAAGAATTTCCTTCAGGGTTTTTCTAGATTCTACCCCGCAGCATCATCGCCATTTCATTGGGAACCGGGGACATTTCCAGGGCGACCTCATCGTTAATCCGTCCCTCTTGATAGAGGTTAAACAGAGATTGATTAGTGGTAATCATGCCATCATATTCGCCATCTCTCATTAATTCGATAATTTCGTCATTTTTGCCGCTGCGAATGTAATCTTTGACGGTTTCTGTGTTGACGAGAATATCGTGAAAAGCAGCCCGTTTACTGTCGGTGGTACGACATAAACCCTGGGAAATAATACAAACCAAGGATTCTGCGATCGCCACCCGCATGGATTCCCGTTCCTCGGCGGTATAAAGAGTTAAAATCCGCTCCAGGGTTTTAACGGCGCTGTTGGTGTGCAGGGTTCCCATGACTAAGTGACCGGTTTGGGCAGCTTTCAGGGCAGTATTAACGGTGGATTTGTCCCGCATCTCCCCCACCAGAATAATATCTGGGTCTTCCCGCAAAGAGGCTTTTAGGGCATTATCGAACTCATGGGTGTGCATTCCCACTTCCCTTTGTTTGATCAAACTGCGACGACTTTGATGGACAAATTCGATCGGATCTTCGATGGTGATAATATGTTTGGCTTGTTCTTTATTGATGTAATCGATCATGGCTGCTAGGGTGGTGGATTTCCCTGAACCCGTCGGACCGGTGATTAAAATCAATCCTTTATGCACATCGCACACATTCCGGAACACCGCCGGTAAGCGCAATTGTTCCATAGTGAGGATTTTCATGGGAATCAGACGCAAAACCATCCCCGGACCGCGCAGACTTTCAAAGATATTAATCCGCACTCTAGCGAATTCGTACTGAGTTGCACCGTCAAATTCTAGGTCTTTTTTAAAACGAAGGATTTCTTCTTCTCCTAGAATTTCCCGTAACCAACTATTAAAAGTGTTGATGTCAATTTCGGGATAGTCGAGAATGATCATTTCACCACGATCCCGCGTCCGGGGTTTTTCTCCAACTCCCAGGTGAACGTCCGAATAACCCCGATCAAAGGCCATCCGGATCAAATGTTCTAAGGTGGGTTGATTGGGAGCGCGACCCGGCCGGGGTGGGGTTTGGGGAGAAGCAGCCTGACTGGGAACGCTATTTTTGGGAGGACTTGTGGCGGGAATTTGACCATTTTGCGGCATATTCGGCACGTTTTTGGTCGGTGTCGCCACCTGTTGGCTCATTTCTTGAGTTGTCCCCGTGCTGGTTCCCGTGATTTTTGAGGGAGGCATCGGCATGGAGGGAACCGGCAGCGGCTGCAGTGGTCGCGAGGAAGAATTGGGATTTTGACTCATCGAAAATTTTGGGTCTGAAACCCCGTCGTTTCACGACGGCTTTACTGTTAAATACTAGCGCATTTACACGATATATATATGCTAAAATGTGGGACATGGAAAAAGCCTACTCGTTTCGATTTTCCCCCACACCCGAACAAGAGTCGCTATTGCGGCGCACTTTGGGCTGTGTAAGATTAGTTTACAATAAAGCTCTCCACGAACGAACACAAGCTTGGTACGAAAAGCAAGAAAGAGTAGGCT
>NZ_SFBY01000232.1:0-10759 GCF_007095505.1 Microcystis sp. M_QC_C_20170808_M3Col | reverse complement strand
CTTTCTTGTCTTTCATACCATGCTTGTGTTCTGAGATGGAGAGCTTTATTGTAAACCAATCTTACACAGCCCAAAGTGCGCCGCAATAGCGACTCTTGTTCTGGTGTGGGGTAAAATCGGAACGAGTAGGCTTTCTCCATGTCTCACATTTTATATATAGCGTTTCCTGTTAACAAGAGGTACATTCTCAATCCTGAAAAGCTTAATCAGCAAAGGTTAAAGTGTGCCACACAGATGTGAGAACCGCTATATTTCGTAAATGTGCTAATATTTAACAGTAAAGCCGTCGTTCTACGACGGGGTTTCACTCCCAAATTTTCGATGATAGATTTTAATACTCTCGCTGAATTTTCCCGCAACTATTGCATCTCGATTTGTGCCTTTTTAGTACCCGCTAACTTAGTAACCACCGTTTTAACAGTTCTTTTTCTCTATTTCGGTCGTCCTACCCGTCAAATCTTCCCCATTGCTTCCCTAGCTTTGTTGTTCGCTGTCACCATGTTTCTCCACGTCGCCACCTGGTTAATGATTGGTGTGGTTATGGCCCCCACTTTTATCCTCTTTGGACTGGGTTTAACCTGTTTTGTGATCAATCTTCAAGCCATCAGCGATCGCCAAAGCTTGGAACAGTTATTACACACCGGGGTTAGCCGTCTGGCCCGCTCTTTCAACTAAAAAAAGCGCCGAGACTTCCCACCCCACCATTAAGATAACCGCTAGATCTGGCTGAATTTTTTTCAGCCAAAGACTTGACAAAATCAAAAATTTTTGCTAACCTTGTAGTATAATGGGAATCCGTCTCGGCCTACGAACTCTCTTTTTAACTCTTTCTCAAGAATAAAAATTTTAACCCGAATTGCCGGTAGTAGCTAAACTAAGAGCAGTACCAAGGGAAACGGTGACTATGGAAGTTATTTGCACGCGTCCCCACTGTCCGAAACCGCGTAATCAATGTCTAGACCTAGACGATAACAATCGCTTAACCTCGATCGATCAGAAATATTGTACTACTTGCGGGATGCCATTAATTTTAGGGGGACGTTATTTGCCAGAACGTCTATTGGGAAAAGGAGGATTTGGTGCGGCATTTTTAGTAGTAGATCGTTATAGTCCCAAAAAAGCTAAATGTGTACTCAAACAATTTCAACCTTCCGGTAATTTAAGTCCGCAAGCTTTAGAAAAAGCGAAAAACTTATTTTTTCAAGAAGCGCACGTTTTAGAAGATTTAGGACGAGAACATCCCCAAATCCCCGATCTCTATGCTTTTTTCCCTTTAACAGTCAAGAATCAATTAACGGGAGAAGAAGAGCAATTTTTCTATCTGGCCCAGGAATATATCGACGGTAAAAACTTAGAAGAAATTCTCCAACAGCAACAAAAACCCTTTCAAGAAAGTGAAGTCAAAAACATTCTCGAAGAACTACTTCTTATCCTCAAATTTATTCATGAAAATGGTTCCATTCACCGGGATATAAAACCATCTAACATCATGCTATCCAAAAATGGCCGCCTCTATTTACTCGATTTTGGGGCAGTAAAACAGGCTACCAATAATCCCAATAATACACAAGAGAAATCCACAACAATTTACTCGGCAGGATTTGCCCCTCCCGAACAACAATTAGGCAATCAGGTATCAGCAGCCACGGATTTATATGCCCTAGCAGCTACCTGTGTTATGCTCTTAACTAATCGCGATCCTGATGATCTATACGATCCGCAAAAACAGGTCTGGAATTGGCAAAATTATGCCCCCAACATCAGTGCAGATTTAGCAAGAGTATTCAATAAAATGTTACTAGCAAATCCCCTGGATAGATTTCAATCCTGTGGAGAAGTTTTAACCGCTTTAAATCCTCCTCCTCCATTTTCCCCATCTCCTTCACCTTCTCCAATTCCTCCATCTCCTTCACCTTCTCCAATTCCTCCATCCCCTCCATCTCCTCCAGTGATTAGAAAAACTTCCCGCTTTTCTCTTGGAGAAACCTTCGCTAATGCTGCCTTTACAGGATTTGAAGGGACATTATTAGTAATTGCCTTAAATAGTTTAGTCCCCTCGGTAGGAATTGTCATCGCTTTTATGATCTTAGGGGGCTTAGTTTTGGCATTATTTAAAAAAGTGATTGAAGGGGTAGATTTAGCGATTCTAGCAGCAAGTACCTCCTTTGCCTTCTGGTTATATACGCAACTGCAAGGAACCCTAAGTTTCCCTGAAATTACTATCATTGCCGTGATGGCAGCCATCGGAGCAATTGCTATTACCGCCTTTTTCCGGTTAATATATCGGATAATTTTGCGATTATTTTAAAACCCTGAAAGTGGTTAAATTATCATCACTACCGCCAGTAATCGTGCCACCGAGGTCTAAAATAGTTTGCAGATAGTCGAGGATTTCCTGCGAAATTAACTCTCCCGGCATCAAAACGGGAATACCGGGGGGATAGGGACAGATAACATCAGCACTAAGACGATCGAGGGCATTTTTCCGGGATACTATCTCTGTAGGGGCAAAAAAAGCCTTTCTAGGAGAAATAGCCAAATTTCCCGTGACTGGGGGAGGAGTGGGGGGTAAACTGGTAGAGGAAGGGGATTTCAGGCATTGAAAAGCAGTAATTAGACGATTAATGTGTTCTCGATGGTTGCCGATGGAGATAATAAAAGTAAGTTGGCTGAAAGTCGGTAATTCTGCGGTGACAGCGTATTTTTCTCGCAAAATATCGTCTATTTCGTAACCAGTTAAACCAAAATCTTTGACGATTACCGTTAAACGAGTGCGATCGAACCAGTGACAACCTGGGATAGAATGGGGAAAGTCTAAAACAGAGATATTAGGAATTTTATTGAGTTCTTTTCGGGCGATAGCGGCTAAATCAAGGGTTTTGCTCAGTAAATCTAGTCCTTGCGTCGCCATTTGCTTTCTAGCACTATCAAGAGAAGCGAGAAGCAAATAACTAGGGCTAGTGGTTTGAACTAATTGTAAGGCTCGATCGACTTTTTCGGAACTAATGCGATCGCTTTTTAAGTGTAACATCGATGCTTGAGTTAAGGCCCCTAAAACCTTATGGGTGGACTGAATAGCCATATCGGCACCGAGAGACAGCGCAGCCGGAGGTAAATCGGGATGAAAGGCAAAATGCGCCCCGTGAGCCTCATCGACGAGCAGCGGGATAGAATAATGATCGGTAATCTGGGCGATAGTTTTTAAGTCACAGCAAACCCCTTGATAGGTGGGAGAGACTACCATCACCGCTTTGGTGTCGGGATGAAGTTTCAGGGCATTTTCGAGGGATTGGGGGGTTATATTTAAATTTAGATCGATAGTGGGATTATATTCGGGATTGATAAAGATAGGCTGCGCCCCAGAGAGAATTAAGCCTGAAATTGCCGATTTATGAATATTTCTCGCCAAAATAATTTTATCTCCCTGGCCGCAAGTGGCTAAAATCGCCGCAATAATGCCACAACTGGAACCATTGACCAAAAACCAGCTTTTATCTGCCCCAAATGTCTCGGCTGCTAAAATTTGCGCTTCTTTAATCACTCCCGTCGGGGCAAACAAATTATCAAGGTCGGGTAATTCGGGTAAATCGGCTTTAAAGACGCTTTTTCCCAGTAAATTACTTAAATCCTCCCCGATTCCTTCCCCCTGCTTATGCCCCGGAGCATAAAATGGTACATCTAAACTATTGACTTTTTTTTGCAGTTGTGATAGTAGCGGAGCAGATTCTGGCGAAGGCATTGTGGGAAGGGGTTGGGGGTTGGGGGTTGGGGGTTGGGGGTTGGGGGTTGGGGGTTGGGGGAATTAGGAAGTGGGAAGAATAAATAAAAATAATCTCCTGAATACTGTTAAATATCTGTGCCTAACATTTGCAGTTTATATAAACTAGCGTAGAGGCCGTCTTTGGTTAATAAATCTTCATGGGTTCCCGATTCGACTAATTCCCCGCGTTTAAGGACAAGAATTCGATCGACATCGCGAATAGTAGAGAGACGATGGGCGATAATAATAGCAGTACGATCGACTAGAATCTGTTCTAAAGCTTCTTGAATTAATACTTCTGTCCCCACGTCTAAACTAGCGGTAGCTTCATCTAAAACTAAAATTTCGGGGTTACGAATAGCGACTCTCGCAAAAGCGAGTAATTGTTTTTGTCCTCCCGATAAATTTGAGCCCCGTTCCCGTAAAAGGGTATGATAACCATCGGGTAACTCCTCGATAAAGTGATCGATATTAGTTAATTTAGCTGCTGCCTTCACTTGCTCAAAATCATAATTTTCCCCTAAAGTAATATTGCGAGTAACATCTCCGGCAAATAGAAAAGTTTCTTGGAGAATGACACCGATATAACGTCTTAATTCCGCTTGGGGAAGATAACGGATATCGATACCATCCACTAGAATTCTGCCCTTACTTGGTTCGTAAAGACGACAGAGAAGACGAATAATCGAACTTTTTCCCGCACCGGTGGGACCAACTAAAGCGACTTTTTCCCCTGGATGAATGGTAAAATTGAGACCTTTGATAATATATTCATCGGGTTTATAACCAAACCAAACATTCTCAAAAATAATCTCGCCAGTTTGACGTTTTTCTGGGAAGTAAATATCTTTATAATTGTTAGAATCGGTGATTTCAATGGGAATACTAATTAATTCACCAATTCGTTCTATAGCAGTAAAACCCGCTTGAAACATGGTAAATTTTTCGGCAAACTGACGCAGGGGATTAAAGAGACGTTGGGAGAATAAAATAAAAGCTGATAAAACCCCAAAATCAATGGTTTTCTGGAGAATAAAAATCCCACCTAACCATAATACTCCTCCCACGGCAATTAATCCGATCCATTCCAAAGTGGACGAGACAGCCGAATCATAAAAAATTGTTTTATCTAGGGATTGACGATATTGAGTATTGATAGCGCGAAACATTTCAGCATTAAAGCGTTCGCGGCGAAATAATTGAACAATATTAACTCCGACTACATTTTCCTGTAATTGGGCATTAAGTTTTGATAATTCCTCGCGGACTTGATAGTTAGCGATGCGGTATTGTTTTTGAAAAAAGATAATTAAAGCAGTGACGGGAAATAACATCAACACCAACAATAAAGCTAATTGCCATTGCAGGGTAAACATGGTGATGATAATAACTAAAATATTGACCAAATCACTGACAACTCCGATCGCCCCACTAGCAAAAACTTCTCCTAATGCTTCCACATCGCTGGTTAAACGAGTGACTAAACGTCCCACGGGAGAGCGATCAAAAAAACTGGAGGAAAGGGAGGTGACATGGGTAAATAAATCTTCCCGGACATTAGCAGTAATTGACTGACCGACTTTCTGCACTAGATAACCTTGCATTGTCCCTAAAATCAGTCGTAAAATAATCGAAACCGAGAGGATAATAATTAGGGTATTAATGGCTGCTATTAAGGGCATTCGAGCCAAAAAATCCCAAGTTTGTTCCTTTTGCAAAAGGGAGACCGCTTGACCGATAATTAAGGGTTGGATCGCCCCTGTGAGAGATAGGGGAAAAAGGAGTATTAATGACCAAAATAGCAGGGCTTTTTGCTTTTTCGCGTAGGGAAGTAATCTTAATAATAAGCTCCAGTCATTTTCTTTGACCGGAGGAGACACAGGGGAGGATGATAGACTCATGAAGGGATTTCCAATGAAATTCTCGGCAGCCGGGGAGAAATTACGCCCCTATTGCTAACTTTTCTAACAGGCGATCGATCTGGAAATATTCCTCCATTAATTGTCGAATACAAGCGACTTTTACCTGTTCCTGTAAGCGAATCTTCCCGAAGGCCTGATCGACGATTTCCACGGTGGTGAGAGTATCTAAATTTACCGAGAGAATCGGTACTTCTAAATCCTCAGCCCGGCCCAAAATCAGGGGATCTGGAGAGATAGAACCAGTTAAGATTAAACAGGTGGTGGAAGTTTCTAGGGCAGCTAACTGTAGGTCTGTGCGATCGCCCCCCGTAATCACCGCCATATTTTCCCCCTTGCGAAAATATTCTAAAGCGGCGTTGACATTCATTGCCCCGATCGCTAAACTTTCTACCATCCAATCCAAACGATCGGGCCGACATAATACTTTGGCCCCTAAAAGATGGACAATTTCCCGAACACTAATACTACGCAGCAGTTTACTAGCGGGTAACAGTCCTAAAACTTCCACACCTTGGCTTACCAGATAGGGTTTAAGGAGAGATTGTACTTCCTCCCAATCATCGGCCGGGATATCACTAATTACTACCCCCAGCAGCTGATTATTTAATTCCTCTCTTGCTTTCAGCAGACTCTCGGCAATTAGGGGAGAACTATAGCGGGCCACCAATAGGATCGGAGTCTGGAGAATTTTGGCCATCTCCCCTATCGATAACTGAAAAATACTCCCTTCCCAGAGAGTCCCCGGCCCTTCGAGGAGGGTAATATCACTGTTAACCCGATCGAGATAGCCAGCAAGAATATTACCGTAGTCCTGTTTATCTGCACCTTGCAGACGTTTAGCAACGGAATCCACATCTGTATAGATCACGGGTAAACGCAGCTGTTCGGGGGATAATTCTAGTAATTGCCGGATAAATTCTACATCCTCATCGACCAATTGCCCATCGACGTATCCCGGACAATTGCCCACTGGTTTGCCGTAACTTATCTCTAGTCCTTTTTGCCGCAAGAGATGTGCTAAACCGACGATAGTTCCCGATTTACCACTGAGGGGTTCTAGGGAAGATATGAGTATAGATTTGGCTGATTTCGCCACGATTTGCTCCTTTTAACCCGTAAAATCCCGACTTTTATTCTTCAAATCGCAGCAGTTTCCGATAAAATCCCTGCGAAAAGTCGGCTGAACCTAGCTGCTTAAAGATTTTAATCGCATCGATGAGATATTCGATCAACTCGGCGTTAATAATCGTCATCTCATAGCTTAGGTCGGCCTGTCCTTCAAATTGTAAACGACAACGGGTCAATTCCGAGGGCAATTTTGATACGTACCAAGATGCCACAAAGGGAATCCCTTGACTGTTTTCTATGCGACGACGACCTTCTAAAGATCCTCCTTGATACAAAGCGATCGCATAGGGCAGGATACTATGTTTGTCCTTGGCATAGTAGGGCATATATACTACCACATCGGCCTTATTAGCGGGTTCTAATTGTTCGATAGTCGGCATAATTAGTTAATTCTTTGGTTCACAGCCAAGTTACCATTGACACTGATATTTTCCATATATTTTAACTGATCGCCCCGGGAATCTCCCGATCGAGAAAATAGGCAGAATTGACCACCAGATCATCTTCCTATACTGAGGTTATCATCGGCTATAACTGGTATATGAACCCGAAAAACCGTGCCGGGGTAGAGGGAACTTGTTTGCTCGGGATTGGGACTGATAAATTCAATCCTCCCCCCCATGCTGGTAATTAATTCTTTGGCGATCGCTAAACCCAATCCTGTACCCGGTATATCTCCCCCTGCTTGCACTCCCCGGTAGTGACGTTGAAAAATTCTTTCTTGATCGCTCCTCGCTATACCATAACCCGTGTCTTTAAAAACAATTTCTACACTATTCTTAACATTCTGCACCTCGACGGTGACTTTTCCGCCAGCAGGAGTATATTTGAGGGCATTATCAATTAAATTGCTGAATACTTCCCGCAAACCGGGGATATTGGCGCAAATAAGTGGTATGTCTTCCCCGTGAATCGTTTCTAGACGGAGATTTCTCTCTTTGGCTACGGCCTGGGCCGAAAGGAGCAGCGGATCGAGAATATCATGGAGATCGATCGGAGTTAGTTGGCTGCTGTCAGCAGGCAAGAGAAAGGCGGTGGGGGAAGATTGCGCTTGCAGGAGAGGAATATCGACAGTGGGGTAATTTTCGCTTTCTTGGTGGATTTGTGCCTCAAATTCGGCGATTAAGTCCCGAACTCGATCGCTTTCCCTCAGGATACCAGTAATGGCGGGATCGTTACCTTCTTCGGCTAAAAGCCTTTTGAGCAGAAGTTTACCAAAGGTTTTTAAAGCGGTGAGGGGATTGCGGATTTGATGGAGAAAGGTATCGAGGCGCTGACTTTGCCATTGTCGATAATAACGTTCTTCTCCCAATTGGCGATCGAGTACACAGGCTAAAGCGAGGGTTTGGGTGATTTTTTCCATCTGGGTTAATTCCCAACTTTGCCAAGGTCGTTTTTCTCTGGTTGCCACCAATAATCCGATCATGCCCTCTTCATACATTAAGGGTAAAAACAAGCGATGACCGCTGACGGTCTCCTGATTACTCCAGAGGTGGGATAAATCTTCTAACTTAACCGCAGTTAACAAGTCTGCCGCCGGTTGCCCTGGTTGTAAGGAAAGCCGCTTTTTTTGGGGAGAAGGGGGGTTAAAAGGCGGATAAACAACGACTGGGATTAAATTACTCGATAAAGGTTCATTTAAATAAACCGCACTTCTGTCCGTTTCCATTTGCTCTCGCAAAAGTTCCATCTGTGCCTGACACAGGGCAATAAAATCATCACTCAGGGGAGTCCGGGAGGGGAAGGAGAAGGGCATACCAAGAAAGTAAAAAGTAAAAAATCAGAAAACCTAGATCAAGCTTGGGTTGCGAGTTTTGTTTCCCAGTTTACATAGGGGAGAATGACCCTCCTCTTGAGTCGAGGGCAACCGGCAAAAAGCAATTAGGACAAGGGTTTGGTCACTATTTTCGGGGTGGATCACGGTATATATTAAAAAAAGTTTAAGAATAATAAGTTTTGTATCGGGATTTGGGGCAGTGTTTTCGTCAGAAAAACTTAAACCTAGTCTCAGTCTAGCTTCTAGTCAAATTTGTCTGTAATTAAGTTTGTGAGGGACACTTGATTTCTTGGTCTAGAAGGGATATAATCGCTACGGCTTTTGTAACTATCATTACCATTACAGCGATTAGCCAAAACAGGAGGTAATTGGGTTGGCCAGAAAACGGAAACGTAAGAGTCGCCGTCGTCAAGAAGGACGTAAGATACTTGAACTCATACCCCAGTATAGTATTGAAAGTGGCGAAGATAAACCTGTAACTGCGGCGCGCAAGTACATTCAAGCTATAGGCATTAGCCCACCAGCTTTATTGATTGTTAAGCGTAACGAGCATACAACCGATCGCTATTTCTGGGCTGAAAAAGGACTGTTTGGAGCGCAATATGTGGAGGAAAACCACTTCCTTTTCCCAAGTTTGCGCGACCTGCAGCCCCAGCCTCAGACCGTCAAAGCGGCGGTAGCAGTTGCCAAATAACTCAAAGGACTATTAATGGTATCATGGAAAGTAAACTCGTTTACCGAAAAGTAAACGAGTTTTTTTTGTCTGAGACCTAGTAATCATCCATCAGCTTTTCGCTGATGGCTGAAGATAAGAAATCTGAGGCCGAAAAACAGCCAAGTTTTAGGCGACATTACCTGCTGTGGCAGTAATAATTTGACGTACTTGAGCATCGGTCAGATTAGGATTGGCATTCAACATTAAGGCCACCACTCCAGCTACATGAGGTGCTGCCATGGAGGTTCCACTCAAGAAACCATAGCCACCATTAGGGAGAGTAGAATACACTTGCACGCCAGGGGCAGTGACATAGCTCATCGAAGAATTGGAACCAGCACGATTGGAGAAGGAAGCCATCTGGTTAGAACTATTAACGGCACCGACGGCAAGACCCCAAAAGGTGGCGCTGGAAGCGGGATAACCGGGTTGAGCTGCCCCCTCATTACCGGCGGCCATAACCACGATAACACCGCGACTGCTGGCATACTGGAGGGCCGATTGAACTGCACTGTCAGTGCTACCACCCCCCAAACTCATATTAATTACATCAGCACCGTTATCTACCGCGTAGCGAATTCCTTGGGCAACGCCACTAGAGCTGCCACTACCGGAATCGCTCAAAACTTTCACTGGCATAATACTGGAATTGTAGGCCACACCAGTGGCTCCGAAACCATTATTACCAGCAGCAATGGTTCCCGCCACATGAGTACCATGGCCGTTAACATCTAAAGTGTTATTATTGCCATTGGCAAAGTTCCAGCCATAAACGTCATCAACGTAACCGTTGCCATCGTTATCAAGACCATCATTGGCAATTTCGCCCGCATTCGTCCAAATATTGGCCGCTAAGTCGGCATGATTGCGGTCAACTCCTGTATCTAGTACAGCAACGATGACTCCTTGTCCTGTATAACCTCTTGCCCAAGCTTCGGGAGCATTAACTAAGTTAACCCCCCAGTCATTAGCACCACCAAAAGTGGGAACATCGGCAAAAGGACTTTGATTCAAGTTGTGTGATAATTTTTGCTTATAGAATCGTGAAATGTTTACTGGGCAAGACTTTTAGGACTATTTTGTGGAAGAAACTATCAGTATAGACCTCGTTTCCACACAGAAACCAGAAGAGCCCGGCGACGGCTCTCGCGGCATTAACTAAACCGTATCCTGAAATGGCACTATATCCGGGTACAACTGGGGTTGTGGTTGCCGACAGGGTTAAGTTATAGTTAGTGCTGCCACTATAGGGATAAACCCGGACAAAGTAAGTACCCGCACTGAGTTGACCAGTAATACTCTCACTGATGTTACTGCGATTAGTGGAGCTAGTAATCTCACTGCCATTACTATTTAATAAGGACACATCGGCATCGGCACTTAATCCCGTTAAATTCAGGCTAAAGTTGCTACTCGTTCCTAAACTAAAACGATAGTAATCATTGGTGTCTCTAGAA
>NZ_SFBY01000231.1:0-14446 GCF_007095505.1 Microcystis sp. M_QC_C_20170808_M3Col | reverse complement strand
TACAGGATTAATTCTACTACAAAATTGGAAGGAGGAGGCAACCATCGACCCCTACCTCCTACACTCCGAGAATGATTATTATTCTTGAGAATGAATAGTTTATTTTTTGGAAGTCCCTAGTTGCAAGTTCGTCGCTGCAGATGTGGGACTTGCAATGCCACGGGTAGCCATCCCGACAGCCAACAAACTTGCTATGCTTAATACGGTTAGTAAAAACTTACCCATGGCTATTTATTCTATGATCGTAAGAACAGGATAACAGAAATGCGATCAAAGCGATAGGGAGCTTCTTTAATTTCGCTTTCCCAGAATTGGACTCGGTTTCGTTCATTTATTCGCTTGCTTAACTCTATTTCATTATTTCCCAAAAAGAAAATCCGAGGAGTTGATAACTAAAAAACCCAGACGGGAACTCGTTTATAAGCGGGGGTTCCACAGCGAGGGTCGATTTTAGCCTTGAATAAAACATTGGCTTCGGGATAAAACATAAAGCCAACGCCTTCGCGAATCGGACCGAAAATAATTTCAATATTCTCTAATTTGCCGGCATCTCCTTGAACGGTGACTCGTTGATGTTCTTGAAAGCTGGCTTTTTTGGCATCTTCGGCGTTCATCAATAAACAATGACGGTGAGGCATTCCCCGATATTTATCACCCACTTGATAAACGACGGTATTATGTTGTCCATAACTGCGTCCTGTTCCGAGAATCAGGGCAATTCCGGGGGCATTTTCCGGTTGGTTGAAATCTTGCTTTTCCGGTGCTTTTAAAGTGGGTAAAGGGGTGACGGACATTTGCGCTTTTCCGGTCGATGTCGGAAAATGGGGTTCGGTAAAAATCCGTCCGCTAATGGTAAACTCTGTTTGGGTTTGATCTAATTGCCCGATTTTTTGATAACCCGGAATCGTTTTGGCGATTAACTGACGAATATAGGCGGTGTCGTGTAATCTCGACCAATCAATCGGGTTTGTGCCTAAAACCTTGACGGCAATATTTGTTAATAGTTCTACTTCCGAGATGATATCGACATCAGAACCCTGTAGATGACTGCTTCCCCGCTCGTTAAAACGGACAAAATTATTGCCCGATTCGGTTGTTGTCGGGTGAGGATTTTCAAAACGAGCGAAGACGGGTAAAATTACCGTATTTTGTCGGGCTAATCCGTGAAAATGTCCTAAATTTGGCTTAGTAGCCACATAAAAAATCGTATCAATTTGTGCTAAGGCTTTTTTGGCTTGAGTTAAATCTGGATTTGCCCCATAAAGATTACCTCCCAAACAGAAAAGGGTGTTGATTTTTCCCCGTTCGGCCGCTTCAATTAATGCCCTGGTATCATAACCGCCGGTTATATTTAATGGCTTTCCTAAAAGTTGAGAAAGTGCCCCGGCGATTTCCCGACGTAATTTCACCGTAACGCCCATAGAACCGAAGCCCTGTACATTAGAATGACCTCTGATTGGCATGGTTCCTGCACCTATTTTACCAGCATTACCTGTAAGTAAAGCTGTATTAGCAATACTGATAATATTATCGACACCATTTTCCTGTTGTGTAACCCCCATCGCCCAAGCGAAAACCACTCGCTCTAAATTGCCGAAAAGGGCGGCGGTTGCTTCAATTTCTTCTCGGGATAAACCGCAGGTTTTAGTAATGGTTTCCCAGGGTATTTGTCGGGCATAATCTATAACAGATTGCCAATTTTCTGTATGGGATTCGAGATAATCCCACCGGACTAAATTTTGTTCGATCAAAGATTTTTGTAATCCGACGAATAGGGCGGTATCGCTACCCGGAATCGGCTGTAGGTAGAGAGTAGAAATATCGGAACCGCCCCGCAATAGGGATTTAATCGGAAAAGCGGGCGAGGAGAATTTGACCAATCCGACTTCAATTTGCGGGTTAATAATAATAATTTTACCGCCGCGATCACGAATTTGAATTAATTCATTCATCAGGCGAGGATGATTAGCGGGGGCGTTAGAGCCGATCAATACCACACAATCGGCTTGTTTTAAACTTTCCAGACTGACCATCGAAGTCCCGGAGCCGAAAACCTGTTTTAATCCTACGGTCGAGGCGGCATGACAGAGATCGGAACAATCGGCTAAATTATTACTTCCTAATGCCCGGAAAAACAATTGTAAGAGATAGGCGGCTTCATTAGAAGAACGTCCCGAACTATAGGAGGCCAGAGTCTCGGACGGTTGACGAAAAGCTTGTTCAGCTAATCGATAAACTTCTTCCCAGCTAATACGTTGATAGTGACTTTCTCCAGCTTTTAAGAGAACGGGATAACTGAAACGACCCAGGCGATCGCATTCTAAGGAGGTTAAGGACTGTAATTGAGCGAGATGATAGGTCTGAAAAAAATCGGTTTTAATACCCGGCATTAATTCGGAAGTAATCGCTTCGACACTTTTGAGACAACGTTGCAGACTTTCCCCCGCTTCGTTGACAAAACCGCCCTTTTGTCCTCCCGTTCCCCAAGCGCAAGCTAAACAGGCACTTTTATGATTTAAGGTTTGCCAGAGTTTAACCCCTTGAGGAGAGAGGGTTTTTTCTGCCCAATATTGCAATAGGGGAAAACCCCCACCCGCTTCAATTTTGTTGGATGTTTCCCGTTCGTTCATCGCTTTTTCTCCCGATTTTTCCTCAAATCCCTCCGATAGGGAGAGTGTACCCAATACAGTTGAGTTTATCACTATTTTTCAAAAAGTGCATTACCAAGGGATAAACGACCGGGCAAGCTACGGTTAGTTGTTGACAATATCTCATGATTGTGATTTTATCAGACTAGGGAGAGGTATATTAAAAATGATAATTCCGATGGATGAAAATGAAGACTTTCAACATTTAGAAGAGATGATCGCCAATCTCCAAGTAAAACAGAAACAGATTCTGAAAGGGATGTTAGATTATCCGATTCAAATTGATTCGGCAATTCGGATACTTTCCGATCCATCTCGGCAATTGGCAACAACTCCTAATAATATAACCAGAATACATAAAATACTTAAAGAATTGGAAAAACAAGGATTGGTTAGGTGTCGCAACCGTCAATATTCTTTGACCGAGTTGGGAAGGGAAATAGTAAAACACCTTAGCAATAAGAGTCTAACCCCAAGACGGGATGCACAGAGAAAGGAAAGACTTAAAAAAAGTTACGATTTTTTAGAACTCCATAGGCAGGGATTAAGCTATCAGCAAATAGCGGATAAATACGGCATAAGTCGGGAGCGCGTCCGTCAAATTCTTTCTACCAACCCCGAATTTGAAGCTTATAGGCAAAAACAAAAGAAAAAAAATTATCGCTGAACAACTGAAAGAGGATCGGAAGAAACTTGTCACATTGAATCCAAACCTTGTCTTGGATAATTTCAAAATGAAGTAAACAACTATGATGATGTTGAGTTTGCTGCCACCCGAACGTGATAACAGGTGTCCAAAGTCCAAAAGTGTTAAGAATTGTGTGCGATTGCCCGACCTCTTGACTAAGTTAGTAGAGCAAGTTTCTTTGTTCTATGTTAGGATATTGGGGGCTTGGTTTTTGGATCTGATTTGTTGTTGTTAATGATCAGACAGTACCTGATGAGCCTTTTTCTGTCAACTCTTGAGGTTGATGCGTTTCATTTTTAAATTGGCGAATCGATGAAATATTTATTAAAAAAATCACTAATCGCCACGGCGGGAATTACCTTCTTCACTCTCCTGTCTCCTTTCAAGACCCTAGGGGCAACCTTCGATAGTTTTCAGGTATTCGGCGATAGCTTATCGGATCCAGGAAATTTATATCAACTAACAGGCGGTCTTTACCCGCCTAGCCCCCCCTATGCGAACGGGCGCTTTTCTAACGGCCCGCTCTGGATCGAGTATTTACAGCAAGATTTCGGACTGCCAGATAGCGCAGTGCTGAATCTTGCCTATGGCGGAGCCACCAGCGGTCGTCAGAACGTGGCCGAACTCTTGTTCGGGGGGGATTTTCCCGGATTACTCGACGAGATCGGCGCGTTCGCCGCGAACCCGTTCCTATCAACTTTCGACGCTCGCGATCTCTTCGTCGTGTGGGCCGGGGCTAACGACTATCTTTTCGGTTTCAGTACCGACCCCGATGCCGTAGTCGGTAACATTATCGCTGCGGTTCAAACCTTGATCTCCCCCGCGGTTGGCGCGAAAACGGTGATCGTTCCGAATCTACCGGATCTCGGGAAATTACCCAGTCAGGCGGGAATACCGGGGATGACGAATCTAGCCCTAGAGCATAATCAGAAATTAGCCACGGCGCTTCAAGCCCTCCAAAACGCTCCCTCGACTGCGGCCACTCTGATCCCGCTAGATATCTACTCTCTCTTCGAGAACACCTACAACGATCCGTCTCGCTACAGTTTAACCAACGTCACGGACGCTTGTTTGAATACCAATACCTGGCAGCTCTGCGCGAATCCCTCCGAGTATCTTTTCTGGGACGGTTTCCATCCCACGACCGTAACCCATCAAGCGATCGCAGGTCTCGCCTCGACAACCCTCGCCAGCGTTCCCGAACCGGACGCGACAGGTGCGATCGTTATCGTCGCTTTTGTCGGTTTAGGCGTTAAAGTGGCGCAGGTAACGTTGAAAAGAAAACCGAACCGAGCCAGCGATCCCACTTTCCGGGTAAAAGCGGTTGAAGGGAGGAGTAAATCTTTACCCGGGTAGGTAGAAAAATCGTTATGCCATTTTTCAAAAGTAATGGCAGAGATGGTTAATTATCCTTACATCTTCATATACTTTTATATATTTTTACATTCCCCAAGATGTTTTGAGGAAAAACCTTCATTGTAGAAACTACTATTGAGAACATTTTCAATAATTGATTTTTTTCTGAGAAAAAAAATTACAATTCTTCACCTTGAGAAAAATCAATCATTGTAGCTATAGTCCCTACTGGCAATGGGTTTTAAGCAATATATTAGTAAAAATTATCAATTGAATGTTAAGAAGTGCAGAAAGTGGGTCAACAAGGTTTTTAGATTTATTCAGCAAACCCTAACTATCCCCGTACAATTATCAGCATATCGATCATAAACCTTGAGATAGGTTGCACACCATGAGCGAATACCAATATTACGAATTTCAAGCGATCGATCGCCCCCTCACCCAAGAGGAAAGGGCTGCCATAGGCCAGCTATCGAGCCGCGTCAAACCGACGGCAACGAGTGCCAGTTTCACCTATAGTTACGGCGATTTTCGAGGCGATACCAAACAAGTGCTGGCTCGGTATTTCGATATTATGTACTACATCGCCAACTGGGGAACACAGCAATTAATGTTTCGTTTTCCCAAATCCCTGATCGACCGAGAAGCAATTGAACTTTACTGTATTGATGATTATATCAGCTTATCTTTTGTGGGAGATTGGGCAATTTTAGATTGGGAATTTAGTCAAGAAGAAGGTTTTGATGACTGGATAGAAGGAGAAGGGATTCTATCGGAATTGATAGGATTACGCCAAGAAATTCTCCAGCAAGACTATCGAGGATTATATTTAGCTTGGCTGAAAGCTATTGCCTTATCCGAGGGATATATAGACATCGATAACACCCAACTAGAACCTCCTCTACCCCCCGGACTAAATCAACTTTCTGCATCTCAAAAGGCTTTTATAGAAATCGTTGAATTGGACGAACACTTATTAAATGTTGCTTGTACATCCAGTGGTAAACCAACAACTATCTCTGAGCAAACTTGGCAACAAGCTATTAGCCAATTATCGGCTTCTGAACGCCAAGATTTCTTATTAAGATTGGCTAAAGGAGAACCGAATTTATCTGCCAAATTCAAACAAAAGCTGTCTCAATTAATCCCTAATTCTCCCGCTTCTAACCAGCCTCGACGTACGATCCAAGAACTTCTTGAGGCTGCTTCTGAGGAAGGAAAAAAGGCAGAAAAACGGCGACAACAAGAGGCGGAAGCCAAGCGAATTGAGGAACTACAAACTTTAGCTAAACGGGAAGCGCAAGTTTGGCAGCAAGTCGAGTCCCTAATTCAGAAAGCCCAGTCTAAACCCTACGATGAGGCTGTTAAATTGTTAGTCAAATTAAGAGATTTAGCCGAATATCAAAACCGGTTGCCCGTTTTCCAAGAGCGCCTGAACCGGATTTACGAGCAGTACAGTAACCGGTCTGGGTTGAAGAGGAGGTTACAAGAAGTGGGACTTACTGACAGTAAGTGAATCGCTCTTGAATTTTCGGCGGCTGCATCTCAATTTGGTCGAAATATCTATATTACATTTTGGGCGCATCGATCAACTCACTGACCGATGCGCCCCTACCATTGGTGCAATAACTGACAAGCGATCGGTTTTTCCTCCGGGGTAGCGTGGAACGTGATCCCAAGGAATCTTTTTCACTGGAAAGACGATCTGTTAATGTACGGCTGTAATGCCTGATTTTGTCCTATAGGTCTAATAAAGTTGTTAAGTATTGCCCTTATCGATCGAGATCGGGTTAGCTTTGAGATAGCAGTGAGCATTCAGCTTTAAACAATATAATAACTGCTAACCGAATCACTGATAAGGGGGTTTTTTCATGGCTTTTAGCCGTTCTAGCGGTATTTTGCTTCATCCCACCAGTCACCCCGGTCGTTACGGGATTGGAGAACTAGGTAGGGAAGCCTATCAATTTATCGATTTTTTGGCTCAAAGTGGTCAAAAACTCTGGCAAATTCTCCCTTTAGGTCCCACAGGGTACGGTAACTCTCCCTACATGAGTTTTAGTGCCATTGCTGGCAATCATCTCCTGATTAGTCTCGATATTCTTCGGGAGAAAAACCTGCTTAGTCATGCAGATTTAGAGGATATTCCCGATTTTCCCCTCGATCAAGTGGATTTCGATAAATTGATCGCTTGGAAAATTCCCCTACTTAGAAAGGCGGCGAGCAATTTTGTCAAGGGTTCTGACACAATTCTTTACAAACAGTTTGCCGGCTTTTGTGCTGGCAATGCTGATTGGTTAGAGGATTACGCCCTATTTATGGCCCTATCCCACGCTTACCAGGGTAAAGCATGGATGGAATGGCCGACAGAAATTCGCGAACGTCATTGGGGTGCGTTGGAAACACCGAAACAGGAGTTACAAGAGGAGATTTTTCTGCACAAATTCCTGCAATTTGAGTTTTTTGAGCAGTGGTTAGCCCTAAAACGCTATGCTAACGCCCTTGGTATCGAGATTATCGGTGATATCCCCATTTATGTCTCCCATAATAGCGCTGATGTTTGGGCAAATCCCCAGGTTTTCCGACTAGATCCCCAAACCGGTAATCCCTTGGAAGTGGCAGGGGTTCCCCCGGATTATTTCTCAGCAACGGGTCAATTATGGGGAAATCCTCTTTATAACTGGGATTATCTCAAAAATACGGGCTTTGACTGGTGGGTACGCCGTTTAAAAGGGGTTCTTTCCCTAGTCGATATCATCCGTATCGATCATTTTCGCGGATTAGAAGCCTATTGGGCGGTGGCTTTTGGCCAGGAAAACGCCATTAATGGTCGTTGGCTGAAGGCCCCGGGTTATGATCTCTTTAATACCATCCGGGATCGTTTGGGTAAATTGCCGATTATTGCCGAAGATTTGGGCGATATTGACCAAGCAGTCCTAGATTTTCGCGATCACTTTGCTTTCCCCGGTATGAAAATTCTCCACTTTGCTTTTGGGGGTGATGCGGGTAATCCCTATCTTCCTTTCAACGTCGAACGCAACTGTGTGATTTATACCGGCACTCACGATAATAATACTACTCTGGGCTGGTTTCAGGATAACGCCAATGACTACGAAAAAGCGCGACTTTATCAATATCTTGGCGCTCCCAGTGGTCAGGGAGTGGCTTGGGATCTGATTCGACTTGCCTATAGTTCCGTGGCTAATCAGGCGGTCGTACCGTTACAGGATGTGTTAGGTTTAGGATCGGATGCGCGCATGAATACTCCCAGTGTCGCAGAAGGCAATTGGTCATGGCGCTATCGTCAGGAAGCTTTAACCGGAGAATATAGCGACAGATTGCGAGATTTAGTGAATCTTTTTGGCAGAAATCGTTAAATCTAAACCCTTTTGTCGAGACGTTACCCCTAACGTCTCTTTTAGTCCGGTTAATCTTGGCGAGAATTTTTTAGCAATCTTTGCCGGATGCGATCGAGATTTTCTTGACTATTGACGGGTAAATGGGGTAGGGGTAACTCTAAATTGGGCCAATTACTCAAATCATGGCAGGGACAGGATAAACCCGATTGTCCCAGTACCTCAATTGGTACGGGTATAGTACAACGAGCGCAGGGATGAAATTCCCATTGAGGGGAAAGTAAGTCTTGGATAGTTTGTTGAGTACCTTCTAGGTAACAATCGCCACTTTCAGGATCGAGCATTTTTTGCCAACAATCTTCAAACTCCGCTGAATAGCGATCAGCATTGAAAATTGGCAGCGGAAATAGCATAGCTTGGTTTTTGGGACAAATAACTTTTTTTCCCAATTGAAACCAATGGGCGAGATATTGTTTAACTGCGGAGGTGTCTGACATATAGTATGTGTGGAGGCTGCCCTGATTATTGCTCTTACCATCAATCCTAGCGTTAACTTCCGGTGTCGGACAGGTCTTAGGATGATTGATGATCGAGTTTAATGATTATTTTAGTAACTGAGCATCTGGAGCTAGATTAATCCCAATAAACTCACCATTAAAGCTTTTTGGGCGTGCATCCGATTTTCCGCTTGTTCCCAGACTTTTGATTGTACACCCTCGATCGCCCCGTCGGTAATTTCTTCGCCGCGGTGAGCAGGTAAACAATGGAGAATAATCGCGTCTTTGTCAGCGTGACTCATTAGCTGTTCATTGACTTGGTAGGGCTGAAAAACGGGAATTCGGGCATCAGCGAGGCTTTCCTGTCCCATACTTGCCCAGACATCAGTATAGACCACCTGAGAGTCTTTTACTGCGGTAACGGGATCATCGGTAATGAAGATTTTACTACCGGTTTTCTCGCCAATAGCCTGGGCGCTGGCGACAATTTCCCCATCGGGTTGATAGTTTGCGGGGGAGGCAACCCGCACATTTAACCCCATCAAAGCACCACCCAAGAGGAGAGAATTAGCGACATTATTACCATCCCCGACATAGGTGAGGTTAATTCCCCGTAAAGTCTGAAAAGTCTCTTGGATAGTCTGTAAATCGGCTAATATCTGGCAGGGATGTTCTAAATCCGTTAAAGCGTTGATAATCGGGATGCGCGAGTAATTAGCAAAAGCTTCTAAATCCTCTTGTTTAAAGGTGCGAACTGCGAGAATATCGAGATAGCGATCGAGTACCCGGGCTGTATCTGCTAAGGGTTCCCCTCGCCCCACTTGGGTTACACTGGGATTAAGATCGATCACCTGTCCCCCTAACTGGTACATGGCGACGGTAAAGGAAACCCGCGTCCGGGTGGAAGCTTTATAAAATAGCAATCCCAAGACTTTTTTGCAGCTAGGGTTAAGAGTGCCAGCTTTAAGCTGTGCCGATAGATTGAGTAGGGCACTGATTTCTTCGCTACTCATGTCGGTTATTCTTAAAACATCTCGTCCTTTTAAAGTGGCTACCATTGGTTTTTCTCTCGATAAACAGGGGTCTTGATTGGCTTTTATGGCAGTTAGCGATTAGCAAAAATCTTGGGTAAAGACCTTATTATAATCCAGTTTTTTCGCTATTAGGCAATTTTTCCCGAAAATTTTCATGGTGGGGGATGTTAGTCCAGCTAACACCCCCACTTTTTCTGTTATCCGAGGACTAAAAACAAGAAATTGCCCAATTTCTACTTAACTAATTTTGCCCCACACTTAGAACAAAAATTAGACGAGGGGGGATTTTCATGTCCACAATTACCACAGATAATTAAAGCTGGGTTAGCCACTTCCGTCACCGAAGAAAGAGGTATTTCTCCACCGCTATCCAACTTATAGTTATCGATTAACTGCAACATAATTGCATCTTCCCGTTTATATTCTGTATTATCTTTTCCTCCTGTCAACTCCTCGGAACGTTGTTGTAAATATTTGATAAAAGTCCGATACAAAGCTTGTTTTTTCTCCGGAGTGGCCGAATCCTGTAACTTAGCCGTCACCTGACTTTGAATTTTTTCCTTATCTTCGCGACAAGCTTTTACTTCTAACACCTGTACCGCATCTTCCCAACTGGTGGCGATATCGACTTTTTTTAATCCCGTTGCGGTTTTAATTTCATAGCGAATTGTTTTCTCATTAGTGACTCGATTGACTTCTGGAAAAAGCACTTTCAAAGCTCGGGCCGTCACCACCAATTGATAAATACTCGGATCTTCGGGAAAAACATCCCAGAAAGGAGGTTCCTTTTGGATATGCACGGGGATGGGTAAATCGCGATTTTCCCCCATTTGTTGGGCGCGTTTAGCGAGAATAAATTCTCCTTTCCAGTCTTGATAGGATTGTCGCAGCTCTCGCATTCCATCGAGACAGCGTAGGGAAAAACCGCCAATTTCCTGCACGAAGACAAGACGATGTTTTTCCACTTCTCCCAAGGGTTTAATATCGTCTTCGTTGGCAATAAATTCCCGCAGTTTCGGAATAATTTTTTGGGCTGCCGGGTTATTGGTATTTCTTCCCCCAATCAGGGCAACATTTTGATTTAATTGGGGCGTAAAACCCGCATCTTTTCCTCGCAAGACCGCAGGATTAAGCATAATTAGGGGTCGCGATTTTTGGTAGGCAATGCGAAGATTATTGATAATATCGGCATCGTTGTTATAGATTTTTAACAAGCGATCGCAAGCGGCTAATTCCTGCTGAATGCGACTACTAACCGGGGCATTTTGTAGTAGTTGATTAGCTTGGTTTATGATAACTTGTTGAAAATCTCCTTGACGAATATCGGCAATCTCGGTGATGTCAAATAAACGCATATTTTCGTCGGAGCGGCGCGTTTCTTTCCAGAGGGGGCTAGATTGCTTTAAAATCTCTTCTGAGAGGGGTAAACAAAGGTTATCCATACCTGTATCGTAGGCATTTTTGTTACCGACAATCCCCGAAGCAAATTGTTCGATAAAGTCTTGATAAAGACCATTTAATTCTTGTCTATCAAATAGTTTAATCCCATTAATTAACAAAGCATCGGCACTATCAATCTGTTGATTAGCTTGGAGATTAAATAGATCGCGACTTTGAATTAATTTCTGACGAAAGCGATTAAAACGGCTTTCTAATTGATTAAGATGTTCCAGTAAACGATTAATAACCTCTACTCCTGCACCTCTGGTTTTTCGTTGAATATTGGCCATTAAATAGCCTTCCAATCCCGTTAAAGCTTGTTCACAATATTGTTCCATCTTATCTTTTTTCGAGACATGAAGTTTATCTTTCAGATCATTAATTTCTGCTAAGGCTGTATCATATTCTCGTTGACGTTTACTTTCGTTTTGACTCCAAACCTGTTCTTGATCGCGACGGAATTTTTCTGCCATGTCGGTGAAGATTTGTCGTACTGAAACAATAAAACTCTCGGCAAATTTTACCCCACGGTTTCGATCCTCAAGGATATTATAAAACTCCATTTCTAGAGACTTTTTACCCCGTTGAATAATTTCATCCCGATTATTATAAATCTTTTTCAGGTAATCGCCGTGCAGCCGCTCATCGGGACTTAATTCTAGTAAATGATTGCGTTTAAATTCCTCGACTCTTGGTGTTAAATAATCATTAATAAATCGCAGAATTTTTCCTTGTTCATTGCCTAAAATATTAACACCCTGTTTGGTACAAGATAGCCAATTATCTTGATTGATTTCCTGACGAGTTTCGTTAGTCCATTGGGAGATTATGGCAATTAAAGAGCGATCCTTGTCGGCACATAAATCCATAATTAATTCCCCTTCGCTCAAGCGCATTCTTTTGAGGATATCACCTCTTACTAACTCCAACATTTGAGCGGGTAAAATCACGGAATCATTCAGCCACCAATTAATTAAATCTTTGGCTAAACGTTCCGATAAAGAAGCACGAATTTGGGCAATAGGAATTTCAATAGTTGATAGCCCAAAACTCATAAATTGCTTAGGATAACCGCGACCCCCAGGGTCAGCTTGCGCCCAAGAACCCTTAATATTATCTCTAATGGAACGCTTATGGGGGGCAAAATCAGAGGTCATATCTAGGAAAATATTTTGGGCGATCATTTCCCTAATTTGACCGAGTTTAAAATCACCTTCTCCGTTTTTCGTTCCTACTAAATAGGTAAAATCAAAGGGGGGTAATTTACTAACAACTTCATCGACCAAACCACTGCTAAACTGTTGATGATATTCGGTTCTGTAGTCAGAAAAGTAATTTAATTCCATCAGGGCAGCGTAACCATTAGCCAAAACTCGATCGCCGACACTAATCCCCGCAAATGCTTCAGGAGTGGGAACAATTGCCGTACTCAAAGGACTACTTTCCCCTCGCAACCAATTACGAATACAGTAGCCTATATCGATTAACATTCCGCTACCCGTACCACCGTTTAAAGACCCCGTAGTAAAGACATTAATAGCACTATTACTAACTTTAATTCCATAGCGATCGAGCATAAAGTTTTCTTGTCCTTTTACCCGTCTCACCGCATCCAGAAATTTCCTTTGGATCTCATGATAATTACAAAATAAAGCAAAACGTCCACAGGCGCGAATTTGTCCCGCCCCCGCTTCTAGGGAAGTAATATTTCTCTCTAATTCCGGGGGAAACCAACTATTAATCCAGGGATATCTATCCATGTCAGATACCATCTCCTGTACCTGTTTTCCACTCACCCGGGACCAGTGTTTTTCGTTATCTTTAAAAGCACTGCCGGCAGCTTCAGGATTACTGATTTTATAATCCTTATCCGTGTCAACCACCAAAAAGCTGACAATCGGAAAATTACTCAAACTGCCATAACTTTCCTCGATTAAGCGACGCAATCGCGATAAAATTTCGTTACCCGTGCCACCAATACCCACTAAAACCGTGGGAACCATGCTTTTTTCTTCTACTGCTGCTGGCATAATTACTTAACTCCTAAGACCATTTCTTGACGGTTGCGGGGGACTTCGTAGGTGAGGAAATCGTAGGCTAATTTAGTGTTAGGAAAAATCGCCCGCGCTTCCTCTAACAAATTGGAAATATCCAGAGAATTACCCGGTAGATAACGGGGACTAAAATGGGTCATTAATAACAATTTTACCCGGGCTGCCAAGGCCACTTGGGCTGCCATCGTTGAAGTGGAGTGAACACTTTCAAAGGCTAACCCGGCATCTTGGTGAGCAAAAGTTGCCTCATGAATTAGCACATCTGCATTCTGTGCCAATTCGATCGAACCTTCACAGAAAATAGTATCAGTACAATAGGCAATTTTACGGCCGATTTCCGTTTCTCCGCAGAGGGACTGACCGCGAATTTTGCTGCCATCGGCGAGGGTGACAGTTTCCCCTTTTTTCAGCTTGCCGTAAATTGGTCCAGGGGGAATACCCAAAGCGTTGGCTTTTTCCACATCAAAACGTCCTGGACGGTCTTTTTCGGCGATGCGATAACCGTGGGCGGGAATACGATGTTTTAATAGCTGACAGGAGACGGTAAATTCTTCATCTTCGTAGAGTATGCCTGGGGAAATGGCATGGACACGCACCCGATTAGCCAAATTAGTATAGGAATACTTAGCACAAGCGCGCAGATAGTCCGCTAGTCCGGGGGGTCCATAGATATCAATATCCTGAGCAGAACCGGCTAATCCGATACTGGCTAACAGTCCCATTAAACCAAAGATATGATCCCCGTGCATATGGGTGATAAAAATGCGTCGAATTTGGGAACTTTTCAGGTCGCTACGCAGTAACTGGTGTTGAGTTCCTTCTCCACAGTCAAACAGCCATATTTCCGCCCGTTGCGGCAAACGAAGGGCGATACTAGAGACATTACGGGAACGAGTGGGAACCCCAGAACTGGTTCCTAAAAAAGTAATCTCCACAGGATAGCTGTCAGGATAGAGGATTCTTTTTCTAGTCTAGGCTGTTTTTATCGATTTCTCGATCGAATTACTGCTTTTCTGTATTTCTTGACTTGGAAACAGGAAATCCCCTGATTTTGAGTTTTGCGGCCAGAAATACACCAGTGTTCCTATCATACTTTGTGCTTTTTGTCAAAAAAACTTTTTTTTTGCAATAAAACTACACAAAAAAAAGATCATCGTTGTGGGTGAAATTGACTAATTTACCTGTCTTAATTAGGATCACCCTGTAGGTGTGGCAAGGGTTTCAACCATTGCTGCCCAAAAACGCACAGAATAACCGACTATGAAATTCTATCAAATCGCTGTAACCATTGCAACATCGTTGTTAAATAAAAATCTTTCTCAATTAATTCTTAAGAATTTGTAAATATTGCGGAATGTTAATTTAAATATTCTCAA
>NZ_SFBY01000230.1:0-28295 GCF_007095505.1 Microcystis sp. M_QC_C_20170808_M3Col | reverse complement strand
TTTCGGACAGCGATGTCTTTCCGTTTCTTTGAGTGGCTGACCGAGAATCGGGATGTGTTTGCCGCTTACAAAGCCAGTTTAGGCTTTGTTTGGGCTTGAAATTTGTTTAAGTCCCACTAGCCAAGATCATCTCTCCTTTGCCCTTACCTGGCTGTAAATCCCGTTGATTTCCTCTGTTTCCCAACAAAACTAATTCCAGGTCAGTCTGGTTAAGGGTTTAAATACTCCCCACTCCCCAACCCCCACTCTCCTAGATTTTATTAAAGAAATCGGTAAAGTTGCGGGGATCGATCGAACCCTGAAGGAAGATAGGGAATAAACGACAGAGACAAAAAAGACTATGGGCAAACCGACTGGCTTTATCGAATTCCTGCGTGAACTTCCTTCCGAACTTACCCCTCTCGATCGCCTTCATAATTGGGATGAGTTTCATCTTCCCATGCCTGAGGATAAACTCCGCAATCAGGCCGCCCGTTGTATGGATTGTGGTACACCATTTTGTCACACCGGAACGCTCATTAGTGGCATGGCCAGTGGTTGCCCGATTAATAACCTGATTCCCGAATGGAATGATTTAATCTATCGAGGATTGTGGCGAGAAGCCCTCGATCGCCTTCATAAAACCAATAATTTCCCCGAATTTACTGGTAGAGTCTGCCCCGCTCCCTGTGAGGGTTCCTGTGTTCTCGGTATTCATAATCCCCCCGTTACGATCAAAAATATTGAATGTTCAATTATCGACAAAGGTTGGGAATCCGGTTGGATTACTGCCAATCCCCCCGCAATCCGTACCGGCAAAAAAGTGGCCGTAATTGGTTCAGGACCTGCGGGATTGGCGGCCGCCGACCAGTTAAATAAAGCCGGTCACTGGGTGACAGTTTATGAACGGGCCGATCGCCCCGGGGGGCTGTTAATGTACGGTATCCCCAACATGAAGTTAGATAAGGAAGAAGTGGTTCTGCGTCGTCTCCAGATACTCGCACAGGAAGGGGTAAAAATGGTCTGTAGCACGGAAGTGGGCAAGGATATCAGCGCCCAAGACCTATTAAACGAATACGATGCCGTCGTTATCTGTACCGGGGCCACCAAACCCCGGGATTTAAACATCGAAGGTCGCCAATTAAAGGGCATTCACTTCGCCATGGAGTTTCTCACCGCTAATACAAAGGCACTATTAGACGGACAGCCCGGGGAGGATTTTATCTCGGCCGCAGGTAAAGACGTAGTAATTATCGGCGGTGGCGACACGGGAACCGACTGTGTGGGGACTTCCCTGCGTCATAACTGCCGTAGCGTCACCCAATTAGAGATCATGCCGCAACCGCCCCGAGAACGGGCCGCCGATAATCCCTGGCCCGAATGGCCGAAAATCTACCGTCTGGACTATGGACAAGAGGAAGCGGCCGCGCGTTTTGGCGATGACCCCCGGGTTTATACCACCACAGCGACTAAATTCGAGGGGGATAGCGAGGGCAACGTCACAGGGATTCACACGGTACAGGTGGAATGGCAACGCAACGAAAAAGGGCAGTTTATCCCCCAACCGGTAGCAGGAACAGAAAAAGTCATCCCGACGCAATTGGTTCTATTAGCCATGGGATTTTTGGGACCAGAACAGCCTTTACTCGATGATTTAGGCTTAGAAAAGGATGCCCGCAGCAATATCAAGGCCGAACACGGTCAATTTGCCACTAGCTTACCGAAAGTCTTTGCAGCAGGGGATTGTCGTCGTGGTCAAAGTTTGGTGGTTTGGGCGATTAATGAAGGTCGCGGGGCCGCCAGGGAATGCGATCGCTTTTTGATGGGGGCGACGGACTTACCTTAAACCAGTAGTTACTGTTTTCCCCTTGTTATAGTCATGTCCAAAAAGAGGTCTCAGCCATAGCCATCAAAACCCAACCGCCGGTCAAACCCTCTCAATCTGAACAGGAGGAGCGAGGAAACAATTGTCCCTATTGCCTATCTAGACAATCGCTCCCTGTTTAAACCGTTGCCACCGATGAATCAAGCACCAACTGTTCATTGGTGGGTAACTCCAGACAATAACCCGCACCGTAAACGGTTTTAATATAGCGAGGATGACGGGGATCGGGTTCTAGTTTCGTTCTCAGATGGCGAATATGAACGCGAATAGTCTCGATATCATCATCGGGATCGTATCCCCAGACCTCCTTGAGAATATCACTAGGGGAAACGGTTTGACCGTGACGTTGGAGAAGACAGTGGAGTAACTCGAATTCTAGATGGGTTAACTTGACCACACTGTCAAACCAGACCGCTTCAAAACGTTCGGGAACAAGGGTTAAAGGTCCAAAACTGAGTATTTCTGAGTGTTTAGCGGCTTGGGGAATGCGATCGGTGCGTCTAAGGAGGGCGCGCACCCTAGCTAACATTTCCTCCACCTCGAAAGGTTTGGTCAGGTAATCATCAGCACCCGCATTAAAACCTTCCACTTTATCTTGGGTTTGTCCTAAGGCTGTGAGCATCAAAATCGGGATGTCGGACGTGCGTTCATCTCGTCGCAAACGCTGACAGACAGTAAAACCATCGACTTTGGGCAGCATTAAATCCAGCATGATTAAATCGGGTTGTAACTGGACGGCCAAGGCCTGGCCTTTAATCCCGTCCTCTGCCGGATTAACGTCATAACCCGCCATCTCCAAGTTGATGGAGACTAATTCCGCGATCGCAGGATCATCATCGATTACAAGTATTCGGGGCATTACCAGAGTGTTATGACTAAGGGTTTGGGTAGGGAGTTGCTAAATGTGTTCTTACTGACATCGCGACTAGAGCTTTGTCTCTCAAGGGCTTGAGTTTAGCACAACTTGACATCCTCGCCGCCGTAAAACGGACGGCGATTCCTCACCACGCCACTTTTTTAGGGTGGTCGTTGAATGGGGTTGACGCTTCACAGGATGCTGCTACCTTAGCGGTAGTCTTATGCCTTCCTCCACGTCCGTTTTGATTGTCCGAATGCCCTCCGGCCACTTTGAACAAGTCGAAAAAATCTCCTGTTCAACCTTATTTCCTAGAAAGTTTTACTCGTTCAAGGCCGAATTTGACTTCTTTTCTGAACGAAACCCCCTACTATCTGTGGTCAAGGTTCAGTTTTTAGCTTGGTTATCGCTTTTTCCATTGTAGCTTAAAGCCGTCCTAAAAGGACGGCGTTTTCAACCCAAATTTTCGATAAGTCTCCTGAATGTTAAGAATTTCTAAGAAGTGTGAACAGTCTTGGTCGAGAATTGATATTGGCGCTAGATTACACCCTCTCTCTCACCAAGATCAACTAGGGAGCCGTTTTTCACTAATCTTTACAATTGCGCCATCTCGATCGATACCGGTTTTAACCGGACTGAAAGTCCTTCTAGAGCTAAATTTCTCCCCTAAGCTCCCCCGGCGGCACTGTAAAAATTCTTAATAAAATTACCGATCAATTCAGTTTAATCTACCAAAATAGGCGGTTTTAGTAAGCATCTGTAACCAACCCGATCCATTCTACTCATCCCAACAGGTGATCATAATATGAGCGTTAATTTATCAACTCAACTGCGGGAAGGCACGAAAAAATCCCACACCATGGCAGAAAACGTCGGTTTTGTCAAGTGTTTTCTCAAAGGTGTGGTAGAAAAAACTTCCTATCGCAAACTGGTGGCTAACCTCTACTTCGTCTATTCGGCCATGGAGGAGGAGATGGAAAAACTTCCTAGTCATCCCGTCGTTTCTAAAATCTGTTTTCCTGAACTCAATCGCAAAAATGCGCTGGAACAGGATTTATATTTTTATTATGGTCCCAATTGGCGCAACGAGATCGCTTTATCTCCCGCAGGTCAGGCCTACGTTAACCGGATTCGGGAAATCGCCACAACAGAACCCGAATTATTAGTCGCTCATTCCTATACCCGTTATCTCGGCGATCTGTCCGGGGGGCAAATCTTGAAAAAAATCGCCGAAAAAGCGATGAATCTGGAAACTGGTGGCACGGCTTTCTATGATTTTAAAGATATTCCCGACGAAAAAGCCTATAAAAACCACTATCGTCAAACCCTCGACGATTTACCCGTGGAGCAAGCCATGGCTGATCGCATTGTCGCCGAAGCTAACGCCGCTTTTGGCATGAACATGAAAATGTTCCAAGAGTTGGAAGGTAATCTGATCAAAGCGATCGGAATTATGCTCTTTAATACTCTCACCCGTCGTCGCAGCACCGGCAGCACCGAAACTGGATTGGCTACCGCCGAATAGTAGTCAAGAAAACCTTTAAAAACGGAAATTCTAGAATTGGGGTAATGGTCAGCCATGATTATTATCTGAATTTCGGAGTTATCCGTTATATTTTTGCTTTTTATTCAGGAGGCAGGAGGCAGGAGATAGGGTGGTCACTGCGTGCGCGTTGCGGGGGGGTGTTGGGGTGTTAGGGTGTTGGGGTTTTAGTTGAAATTCCCCCACTACCCCACTACCCCACTACCCCACTACCCCACTACCCCACTACCCCACTACCCCACTACCCCACTACCCCACTACCCCACTACCCCACTACCCCGATGATCGCGAAAAAACTTCATCAAGAGGGGAACAACTTCCAGTAAGATGAAAAATGGTCAGTGAAAAAGCTAACCGAAATTTATTGTCGGAAATGGTAACACCGCCCCATTTCCCCAGACCCTAGAGGCTAGAGTCCGGTAAACCAGCGGCTAAAAATTGACATCCATGAGTGCAAGCATTTTCGATCGAGTTCAAAAAGTTGTTGTGGAACACTTAGACGTAGAGCCGGAAAAAGTTACCCCCGAAGCAAGCTTTGCTAATGACCTGGCAGCGGATTCCCTTGATGTGGTGGAGTTAGTGATGGGTTTAGAGGAAGAATTTGATATTGAAATTCCCGACGAAGCGGCCGAACAAATTGACACTGTGGGCAAAGCTGTCGAGTATATTAACGAGAAAGTAGGAGCAACCGCCTAATTATTGCGGGAAAATTGACAATTAGGATTAAATATCTGGGGCAAAATCTGCCCTTATTTTTGAACAGACATGACAGAAGTGCCATTAAAAAGGGTTGTCATCACAGGGATGGGTGCGATCACTCCCCTCGGCAATAATCTAGCAGACTATTGGACAGGCTTAATCAACGGCAAAAGTGGCATTGGTTTAATCACCCACTTTGATGCCTGCCGTCACGCTTGTCGCATTGCTGGGGAAGTGCGGGGTTTTGACCCCCACAACTATGTGGATCGCAAAGAGGCAAAGCGCATGGACCGTTTCGCTCAATTTGCCGTCGCCGCTAGTTTGCAAGCGCTGCAAGATTCTCAATTAGTTATCGACGCTCTCAATGCCGATGATATAGGTGTACTAATCGGTACAGGCGTGGGTGGCATAAAAGTGCTTGAGGATCAACAGGAAATTTACTTGACAAAAGGTCCGAGCCGGTGTAGTCCCTTCATGATCCCGATGATGATTGCCAATATGGCCGCTGGTTTAACCGCCATCCACACGGGGGCCAAAGGACCGAGTAACTGCACCGTGACCGCTTGTGCTGCCGGTTCCAATGCCATCGGCGATGCTTTTCGTCTAGTACAAAGGGGTTTGGCCAAAGCGATGATCTGCGGTGGGACGGAAGCCGCCGTTACCCCCCTAGGATTGGCTGGTTTTGCCTCCGCTAAGGCCCTATCTACCCGCAACGATGACCCCACCCGGGCCAGTCGTCCCTTTGATCAGGATCGGGATGGTTTTGTCATGGGGGAAGGGGCAGGAATTTTGATTATAGAGGAATTAGAAACGGCCTTAGCCCGTGGGGCGCGGATTTACGCCGAAATGATCGGTTATGGTCTGACTTGCGATGCCTATCACATGACGGCACCGGTTCCCGATGGTCGTGGAGCCACCAGAGCGATCGAATTAGCGATCAAAGATGCTGGCTTGACTCCGGCGGAAATTAGCTATATCAACGCCCACGGCACCAGTACGGCGGCCAATGATCCCACGGAAACCAAGGCGATCAAAAAAGCTTTAGGAGAATCGGCCTACCAAATCCCCGTCAGTTCCACCAAATCGATGACAGGCCACCTTTTAGGCGGTTCTGGTGGTATTGAAGCCGTGGCCACGGTAATGGCGATCGCTAATGATCGGATTCCCCCGACTCTCAACCTCGACAATCCTGACCCCGATTGTGATCTCGATTACGTCCCCTACGAAAGTCGTCAGCAGATAGTTAACGCTGCCCTCTCCAACTCCTTTGGATTTGGTGGCCATAACGTCACCTTAGCTTTTAGAAAATATGCTTGAGTCGATGCCCCTGAAAGAGTAATCTTTGAGTGGCTCCCTCTTTAACTGGGTCTTATTTTTGTAGTTCATTCTAAAAAACATTATGGTTGTCGCCTCCCAATCTCTCGAAGAACTTTGTATTAATGCGGTGCGTTTTTTAGCGGTGGATGCCGTAGAAAAAGCTAAATCGGGACACCCCGGACTGCCGATGGGAGCCGCTCCCATGGCTTTTGTCCTCTGGGATCAATTCCTGCGTTTTAACCCGAAAAACCCCCAATGGGTCAATCGCGATCGTTTTGTTCTCTCCGCCGGTCACGGTTGTATGCTGCAGTATGCTTTGATGTACCTGACCGGATACGATAGCGTTCCCCTAGAGGAAATTAAACAATTCCGGCAGTGGAAATCGAAAACCCCCGGCCACCCCGAAAATTTCGTCACCGAAGGGGTAGAAGTGACCACCGGTCCTCTGGGTCAAGGGATTGCCAATGGGGTCGGTTTGGCCCTAGCAGAAGCCCATTTAGCGGCCCGTTTCAACAAACCGGATGCCAAAATTATCGACCATTACACCTATGTGATTTTGGGTGATGGTTGCAATATGGAGGGAATTTCCGGGGAAGCTTGTTCTTTAGCCGGTCACTGGGGTTTAGGCAAGTTAATCGCTCTCTATGATGATAACCATATCTCGATCGATGGTTCCACCGATATCGCTTTTACCGAAGACGTGAGCAAGCGTTTTGAAGCCTACGGTTGGCACGTTCAGCACGTGGAGAATGGTAACACCGATTTAGATGCCATTGCCAATGCGATCGCAGCGGCCAAGGCTGTCACCGATAAACCCTCGATGATTAAAATCACCACTACCATCGGTTATGGTTCCCCCAATAAGTCTAATACCGCCGATGTTCACGGGGCAGCTTTAGGAGCAACAGAAATCGAGTTAACCCGGAAAGCACTAGGTTGGGAATACGAGCCGTTTGTGGTTCCCGATGATGTCCTGAGTCGTTTCCGGCAAGCAGTGGACAAGGGAGCAACGGCAGAAACGGACTGGAATAAGTTATTTAGCGAATATCAGGCTAAATATCCCGCAGAAGCGGCTTTATTTGAACAGTTAACCACCGGTCAACTGCCGGAAGGTTGGGACAAAGCTTTACCTGTATATAAACCCGAAGATAAGGCGCTCGCTAGTCGTAAACACTCGGAAATCTGCTTAAATGCGCTCGCGGGGGTGTTACCCGGTTTAATCGGTGGTTCGGCGGATTTAACCCACTCTAACTACACGGAATTAGAGCATTTTGGTAATTTCCAAAAAGGCAGTTATCAGGAGCGTAACGTTCACTTTGGCGTAAGGGAACACGCGATGGGGGCGATTTGTAACGGGATTGCTCTCCATAACACGGGATTGATTCCCTACGGGGCGACTTTCCTGATTTTCACCGACTATATGCGGAATTCTATCCGTTTATCGGCATTGTCAGAAACTCGCGTCATCTGGGTAATGACTCACGATTCCATTGCCTTAGGGGAAGATGGACCGACTCACCAACCGGTGGAACACGTTGCTTCTCTGCGCGCTATTCCTAACTTGTTAGTCATGCGTCCGGGGGATGGAACCGAGACTTCCGGTGCTTATAAAGTAGCGGTGAGCGAAACTAAGCGCCCGACGTTACTAGCATTATCCCGTCAAAATCTGCCTAATTTAGCGGGAACTTCCCTGGAGGGTGTGGCTAAAGGTGCTTATATTATCACCGATTGCGAGGGTACTCCCGATGTCATTCTCATCGGTACGGGTGGCGAGTTGTATCTCTGCGATAAAGCGGCTGCGGTGTTGAAAGAAGCAGCAATTAAAGCTCGCGTCGTTTCTATGCCCTGTTGGGAGCTATTCGAGGAACAATCGGCAGAATATAAAGAATCGGTACTTCCTAAAGCAGTGAAAAAACGTCTCGCAGTGGAAGCGGGTTCAACTATGGGTTGGCATCGTTACATCACCGATGAGGGGGATGTGTTGGGGGTTGATACCTTCGGCGCTTCTGCTCCGGGGGGTGTGATTCTAGAGAAGTTCGGTTTTACCGTGGATAACGTGGTAGCGAAGGCAAAAGCGTTGTTAGGTTAATTACCTGAAATCTTAGCTGTAATGAGTCAGAAAAATCTGGCTCATTTTTTTGTTTTTCTATTGTGACTGTCAGTCAGTGGACTAGGGGTCACGTCAGGCAGTTTAATCGAAGCATGGCAAAGGACAATTTAGCTCAATTTGGCAGATGTTTACATAATGCTCGTATTCAAAAGGGTTTATCCCAAGAAAGGTTGGCCGAAGCGGCCAATTTGGATAGAACTTACATCAGTCTTCTTGAACGTGGTAAAAGGAATCCTTCTTTACTATGCTTGATTTCTTTATGTAGAGCATTAAACATAAGTCTTTCGGAGCTTTTTAACACTATGTCTATAAATTCCGATGTAAATACTGATGATGTCAGAAGATTTGATTAAATTGCTTGAGCAGTTTTTGCATGATAACGAGCTTGAATGGGAATGGTTTGAAAAAATAGAAAGTTTTTGTAAGAGTTATAGTTTGAATATCAAATATATTACAGAAGTTCTCAATGATCCAAAAGTTATTCCTATGATTCGTGGCAAGTTTTTTGAGTTCACTGTACAAGATGAACTGTCAAAAATACTCGCAAATAATTATTTAGTTACTAATCCTCGGTTAAATCCTCAAGCCGGTTCTCACGATATAGATGTAGCTATTATCAATCAAAAAAACGCCAAAAAGTACTCTGCTGAATGTAAGTTAGCCAAAAAAGGTAGTTTCCGTCTTCAGGGAGGTATCAGACCTTTTATTGAAGTCAAATGTATGAGATCAAGAACCTTAGGAGATAAAGCAGCAGAACAAAGGTCTAAATTGATAGGAATACCTTCAACAAGCCTAAATATTCACAAAGATCAATATATTGAAACAGATTTTGATTTAGTGATTACATCTCTTGCCAATGCTTTTTTTCAGACCAATTTAGAAACGGGACTATTTGTTTGGAAGCCCACACCAAAAGAGCAAATATTTTTAAGTAAAATTAATATTAATAATCAAGAAGAAGCCCTTTTTAAAATGTACGTTGCCAGAAGTAAAGATTTAACAGCAAATCAAACCAATAACATCAATTGTTCTCGCCAGAAATGCCAGGATCAAAACTGTAATTTCATCCCTAATTATCCCAAAATTTTCTTTGATGTTAATACGGCTGAACCTCTACAACCATGGCTACCGATCAAAAAAATAGAGGATTTACTTGATTAAAATTAGCAATCAAGATATATCGAATAAACTTAATTGTAGAGGTGTAAATCTTGCAGGTTTCTGAAGATCATAATTGGCAATAAATACCTCCTTGCCCTTGCGTCTTTCACTCTGATAACCATGTTCTAATTTCAACCCATTTTTTTGATCATCAGTTCGATTAATAGTGTAATTCCATTCATTATCTTGTAAAGAAATACACCAATCATACATTTCTCTAATTTCGGAGCAATTATCATAAGTCAAAAGAAATTTAAATCGATGTTGATGTTTTTTCAACGTCTTACATAACCTTTCATGATCTTCTAGACTGAAGAAGCAGGAATAGAATTTATTTTGATCTGCTTGAAAGTAAGGAGGATCGACAAATAAAAAGTAATCATCGGGTAATTGATTGATTAAATCTTCAAAATCTAAACAAGATAAACTGACATTTTGCAGTTTTTCCGAAGTGGTTTTTAGGTGAGAAGGCCAGTTTTCAGGACGCATAGAATACTTATCACCATAGCCCCAATAACAATTTTCAAGTTTCATAATTCCTGAGTAGGAAGTTCTATTTAGATAATACCAACGCATGGCTCTTTCTAGGTCATTGGCTGGTTGAAATTCATTTTTATAATAATTGTGTAATTCTTTGGTAGCGTTTAGATCTTTTAATAATTCAATTAGACTATCAAGATGGTCTTTGATATGTCGATAACAGTTCATTAATTCTTCATCTTTGTCATTGAGAATATTCTCTGCTACACTTTCCTTAGCAAAGAATATAGATGCTCCCCCCGCAAAAGGTTCACAATACTTATGGTGACTGGGAAGACAAGCTAAGATTAGCTTACGGGCATAAAATTTACCGCCGGGATAACGAAAAGGAGAATTACTAAGTTTTTTAGCGATTTTGGACATTATCTTCAATTTTAGAGGCTTTTCTTTGAGATTATTTTAACAAAATTACGATATTTTCTCTAGGAATGTCAGAGAAGTTCGGTTTTACCGTGGATAACGTGGTAGCGAAGGCAAAAGCGTTGTTAGGTTAATTAAACTTTGCTTTTGTGGAAAAAGCCCGCGAAAGCGGTTTTTTTTGTGTTAAGATGGAACTATATCGTGCAAAGGGTTGACTGGGTGATTCCTTTTACAGACATAGAACTACAAACAGCATGGAGAGAAAATCAAGGAGCGGCAAAGGTCGGAACCAGAACTAACGCTCATCGTTTATTGCTATTTTACTCCGTTGAATGTGGTCTCAAAGCGGTTTTACTGAAAAGACAAAGTAAAGATTGCACCGATTCTTGTCCAGAATTACGTGAAGTGCGGCATGATATAAATAAGTTACTAGACAAACTAGCTGCAGGAGAAAAACTAAAACTTCCCTCACAATTAAGTATGAACCCTTTAGAAAATAATCAAGAGAGAAAGTTAAAAAATAATCAAGAGAGAAAGTTTTCTTGCGGTGAAATTAATCAAATGTGGCGATATGGGGGATGCTGTAAAAATATTGAGGATAGTGAATTAGAAAAAAAATTGTTAGATATATTAAGTTGGATTGCACAGGAGTTGCAGGGACTATGAGAAGACGGCCATTACTAACTTGGTTTGATATTAAAAGAAAAATTGCTTGCGAAACTGCTAACGGAAATGACTTACCTGATGGTATTGTTAAAATTAGTTGTTTTAGTAGTGCTTTCGAGATTGGTATTCAAAATCAAGATGATCAACACAAAGCTAACTCAATATTAAAGGAATGGTTTGGAGATTGGTATCAAGAATCAGAACAAATTATTCAGCTAGATATTGATAATGCTTCTATTCCTGTAGAATTTATTTTAATAGATAATAGTTCTGATTTTTCTCCATCGATTCGACCTTTTTGGCAGGAAGTCGCTTATTTAAAAGCCAATACAGATTCAGATCAATCGGATAGTTTTTTGCCAAATGCTTATCAAGATAAGCCAGAAATTGTTGCTTTTTATTCCTTTAAAGGTGGTGTGGGAAGAACCCTACATTTAGCTGCTTATATTCTTGCTCTCTTAGCAAGAGCAAAAGAGATAAATAAACCAGTTAAAATTTTAGTTATTGACTCAGATTTAGAGGCTCCGGGGTTAACCTATTGGCAAAGGTATGAAAATCAAGAGGCAACCGTATCTTTGAGCAATTTTTTAGAAGTTTATCAATATCCCAAGCCATCTCTAGAGGTGGCACTCTCTTGGGTAACTCAAGAAATTAAGAAAACTGCCAAACAGCAAAATAAATCAACTTTATATTTTTTACCCGCTTTTATTGAAGAAGAAGAACTCTTAGATACTCCTATACTGCCAGAAAATTTAGCTAGAAATCCATCGGGTGCTTGGGAGGTAGGGGATGCAATTCATCAATTAGGGCAAAAATTAGCAGTAGATTATATATTTATTGATTTAAGAGCAGGATTAAGTGAAATTTCTAGCCCAATTTTATTTGACTCTAGAATCCAAAGATTTTTAGTAACAACAGTTAATGAGCAATCTTGGCGAGGTGTCAGGATGGTTTTAGAAAAAATTGGCTTACTAGCTCCCAGTGATTCAAAAGTAAAGGATGATAATTATTATGATCCTTCGATAATTATTAGTTTTTTAACCCCAGAAGTCAGAAATTTATCAGCATTTGAGAATATTTTAGAGCAATTACAGTCGGCTTATGTTCAACCAAAAGATGAGATTTTATATATTGCTAGACTGGATATTAAAGAAACTTATTTTGCCCAAGAGTTACTATATATTAACAATTGGGACGAAGCTCAAAACAAATTAAGTTCAACTTCCTTGATGGAACTGGCAAGAGAATGGGCAGAAGATAAATTACCTAGTAATAGCATTGCATCAGTCACACCTTCAGATAACTCCTTAGATGATGTGAAAAAACTCAGGGATACTTGCAATAAATATATTTATGCAGAAAAGGGAGAAGGGGAAGATTTACTCATTACCGAGCCATTGAAAAATCTCGCTCGTAATTTTCAAGATAAACTACCTAATGTTATCTCAATTGGTGCTAAAGGTGCGGGAAAAACCTTTAATTATATTCAGCTATCTCGCCTACAGTCTTGGGAAAAATTTTTAAATAAAGTTGATCCTCAAAATCAAGAAAATCTCGGTTTAATATTTCCTTTACTGCAATCACAAAATTTAAATGATAAGGCCAAAAAGATTCTTGAGCAAGCACGGCAAAATGTTAATAATGTTCTTAATAATGATTATCAATTTTCCTCCTCGGATTTAAGAGACAGAATCACGCAGTCGCTATCAAATCAGGATTGGGATGAGGTTGATTGGACAAATTTTTGGATCAAAGAAATTTCGAGAGTTTTAGGTTATAATCCTGAAAATTGTCAATTACATAAACTGCATGAATACCTTCAACAAAAAAACTCGAAGATTATATTTTTATTTGATGGATTAGAAGATGCTTTTCCTAATGTTGCCAATGATAACCGTCAACGAAAAGCCTTGAAAGCTTTGATCGATTATTTACCCAATAAATTCTCAGAAATTAGGCAATCTAATCTCGGATTGATTGTCTTTCTGCGTCGAGATTTCTTGAGAAATACAATCACACAAAACTCGCAACAATTTGAAAACTTATATCGTAATTATGATCTATCTTGGAATCTAGAATCGTTTCTTAAACTTTCCTATTGGCTCTGCATACAATCATCGGTTATTAATGCTAACCCTCAAGATTTATTCGATTGTTCAATTGAAGATTTAAAAGAAAAACTAGAACGACTTTGGGGCAAAAAATTAGGAGCAGATAATGCAAGAGAAGCTAAGTCAGACAATTGGATTTTTGCCGCTTTAACCGATTTTAATGGAAGACTGCAAGCGAGGGATATTGTGAGATTTTTGTATCATGCTGCTAATATTACTGTAGAAAACAAACAAGACATACAATTTTCTAAATGGTCGAATACTAGACTGTTACCTCCCCAACCGATTCGACGAGCGCTTGAACCCTGTAGTCGAGAAAAAGTTAGAGAGTCTGAGGAAGAATATCCTATATTTAAAAGCTGGGTACAAAAAAGTTTACCTACATATAGTGATAAAAAAATTCCTTTTTCTCTAGAACAGTTTAATCTGAATGCTGATACAGTCAATATTCTTGAGCAAATGGGAGTAATTTATGAGGACAAGGATAAAGAAGATGCAGTTCGTTATTATATGCCCGAAATATTCCGTGAAGGGTTAGGATTTTCTAGTCAAGGTGCGCGTCCTCGTGTTCTAGCTTTAAAGCGCAAAGTTTTGGGGAAATCAAATTTTTAATGATTCGAGCTTTTTTGAAATGACTATATGATTGATTGTTATCAGCTTTTCAAAACAGGATTTGCTATTACCTAGCATTGGGGAATTGATTCGTTCATCAAAAAAGCTACACTACTGGGATTCTTGTTTTTTTTAGCTTTCCTGAAAAATGAAAAGGATAAAATTAATGATTGTACTTCTGTTCTCAAAGCAGCTGAAAATGGTCAGGTAATCTGTTACCGCCGCCTACTCTAGTGCAGTCAAACCCGATCACCCGAAGCCATCAAAAGTATCCAGGGTGCAGGAGTTGAACCTGCCTAGCACGAATTATGAGTTCGTTGCCTCAACCGCTCGGCCAACCCTGGGTTATACTATTAACTCATTATAGATCGGTAGTTACTCCGAACGTGAAAATCCAGCCCCACCAAGATGAAAAAATTTTCAATCAGCACATCCTTGCAGTTAGGACTCCTTTTGATGGTAGCCATGTTAGCCGCCGGCTTCGGTAGCGGTTGGGTAGCCTATCAATTGGGAATCGCCTCCCTGAAGGGAGTCAGTCAACCGGATATCAATCCCGCTAAAAAGTTTACCAACGATCGCACCAGTTATGGTCGCAATCAAACTTTTATCCCCGTGAAAGAAGAAGAAGTAATTAAAAGAGTGAGAGTTTATATGCAACAACAGAAAAACAAACCGCAATCAAAGGATGAAACCAAAGGATAGACTTCAAAAAAGGCGAATTTTGCCTTTTCGCTATGGATAATCAGGATTTATTGACTCGTTTAATTTTAGTCTTTTTACTAATCGTCCTCAATGCTTTTTTCGTAGCGGCCGAATTTTCGCTTGTGTCTGTCCGTCGTACCCGCGTCAGTCAGCTAGTGGCTGCGGGAGATGTGCCAGCGCAGACGGTACAATCTCTACAAAGAAGTCTCGATCGCTTACTTTCCACTACCCAATTAGGCATCACCCTTTCTAGTTTAGCTTTAGGTTGGATCGGGGAGAGTACCATGACCGTTTTTGTGAAGAAATTACTAAGTTTTTTACCCTTTTCTTTAAACTGGCAAAATCTTCTCTCCCATGGTTTTTCTCTTTGTCTAGCTTTTTTAATCGTGGCCTATCTCCAGATAGTTTTTGGGGAACTTTATCCCAAATCCCTAGCTTTAATTTATGCCGAACCGATGGCGCGATTATTAGCGGCACCTATTGGCGTTATTTCCCGGATTTTTAAGCCTTTTATCGGTATTATTAACCAATCAACTCGTTTTTTATTGGTTTTAACCCGTATCCCCGAAGTGGATCTACAGCGTTCTAGTCGGGTAACTTCCGAGGAATTACAATTAATTATCAGCATGGAAGGGGAATTAACGGGATTAGAAGCTGCGGAAAGGAAAATTTTAAATAATGTTTTCCAGTTTAGCGAAATCACTGCCGAGGAAATCATGGTTCCCCATAACCGTTTAATAGCTATTTCCTCGACCGCAACTTTTGAGGAATTACTGCTCCAAGTAGTTAACAGTGGCTATTCTTGTTATCCTGTGGAAGGAGATTCCGGTGATGATATCCGTGGTCTGATCGATTTTAAAGATTTAGCTTTACCCCTTGCCGAAGGTCAGTTAAATTTAACAACTCCGATTAAACCTTGGTTAAAACCTGTGCGTTTTTTCCCCGAAACCACTGCTTTAAATGAATTACTAACAGTGATGCGGGAATCATCCTTAAAGATGGTTATCATTGTCGATGAATTTGGCAGAACAGCCGGTTTATTAACCCTAAAAGATCTAATCGGTGAGATTCTGGGAACTTTTTCCCCTAGTGATGAATCGGGAACAGTGGAATATCAACTCCTCGATGAATCGACTTTTCTCGTACAAGCACAAATGAATTTAGAGGACGTGAACAAAGCATTAAATTTAAGTTTACCCTTGGCCGATGAATACCAAACCCTAGCCGGTTTTGTACTACATCATTGGCAAAAAATACCGCGGGTGGGAGAACAATTATATTACCAAAATTTAGAATTTACCATTATTTCTAAGGTCGGCCCTCGCTTGGAACAAATTAAGATTTATCGGCAACAACTATCCTCATGATATAAATAAGAAACAACTTTTCTCATTGATCCTTCTTGATTGTTAATCGAGTCAATAGCTGCCCACTCCTGTCACCATGAAACACCTTTTGACAATCCTCCCCCTCAGCTTGGGATTAATTGCCCTCACCCCCGCAAATTTGCCCCTAGAACGTTTTGAAATCTCACAATTAGGAACATCTACGGGATACGATGAACGACTGCTAACGGACAAAAAAACCCTACTACAAGCGATCGATCATAGTTTACGTTATCTGAATAGCCAGGCAGCGATCCGCGCCTATCAAAATTATCCTATTCCTGAAATAACTCGTCAGCGAGTGCATCGTTCCTTAGTACGGTTTCGTCAATTAGTGCAGAATTCTCCCACTCCCGCAGCTCTACAAAAGGCAGTTAAAAAAGAATTTATTTGGTATCGTTCTTTGGGTAATGATAGCCAGGGAAATGTTAAATTTACTGGTTATTTTCAGCCAATTTATCAAGCAAGTCGCCAAAAAAATGCCGAGTATAAATATCCTCTCTATCGCCGACCTGCTAACTTTTCTCGCTGGTCTAAACCCCATCCAGCTAGGGTAGAATTAGAGGGAAAAGATGGTTTACTGGGGGAAAATAGCCGTCTGTCGGGATACGAATTAGTCTGGTTAAAAGATCGCTTAGAAGCTTATTTAGTTCATGTGCAAGGTTCGGCGAAATTACGTTTACCTAATGGTCAAATTATGAGCATCGGTTTTGATGGCAATACCGAGCATCCCTACACAAGTCTGGGAAAAGAAATGATTGCCGATGGTATTTTTCCTGCTGAGGGTTTAACCTTACCAATGGTTTTAGATTTTCTCAGAAATAATCCCGAGCAATTAAAGAATTATATTCCCCGCAATAATCGGTTTATTTTCTTTCGAGAAACCCACGGCGCACCTGCCACTGGTAGTCTTGGAGTTCCGGTTTTACCGGAAAGATCGATCGCTACAGATAAAAGTGTTTTTCCCCCCGGTGCTTTAGCATTAATTGAGACAGAAATTCCCCAGGGAAATCTTAATAAAAAATTAGTTAGTCGCTATGTTCTCGATCAAGATACTGGCAGCGCGATTAAAGGTACTGGGAGGGTAGATATTTTTATGGGAACAGGAAAAAATGCGGGTGAGCGAGCCGGTTTAATTAATACTCCCGGTCAATTATATTATTTATTATTGAGGGAATAGGAAATAGTATATGTATAATTAAGATACACTTGCCAGAATCAGTTATCGGTTATCATATTTAAGGGAGGATTTTAAAAATAGAATGATGGAAAAAAACACAAATATAGATTGGTCGGATTGTGGTCCAATTACTTTAGTAGTCGTGCAGCCGACTTCTTTTTGTAATCTCAATTGTGATTACTGTTATTTACCCGATCGCCACTTAAAAAATACCTTATCCTTAGATTTAATCGAGCCGATTTTTCAGAGGGTTTTTAGCAGTCGTTTTCTCCAAGATAATTTTACCATTTGCTGGCACGCCGGCGAACCCTTGGCAGTTCCCATCAGTTTTTATGAAAGTGCCTTTGCTAAAATTGCGGAAGTTAGCGAGAAATATAATCAGCAGGGTTACTGTTTTCGTCATTCGGTACAAACTAACGCCACTTATATTAACGATGCTTGGTGTCAATTATTTAAAAAGCATGATGTTTATGTGGGAGTCAGTCTTGATGGACCAGCTTTTATTCACGATATCCACCGGCAAAACCGCAAGGGAACTGGCAGTCATGCTGCTACAATGCGGGGGATTTCTTTCTTGCAAAAACATGAAATTGATGTCAGTATCATCGCTGTTTTAACAGAAGATTCTCTCGACTATCCCGACGAAATTTTTAACTTTTTTTGGGATCATGGTCTTACCGATGTGGCTTTTAATATGGAAGAAACCGAGGGTATTCATTCACAATCTTCCTTGGATAAATTAGGCATTGAACAACGTTATCGCCAGTTTATTGCCAGATTTTGGGAGTTAGTCACGGCCAAACAAGGAGAATTTAAGCTGCGGGAATTTGAATCGATCTGTAGTTTGATTTATGCCGATGAACGCTTAGAAAATACCGATATGAATCGACCTTTTATGATTGTCAATTTCGATCATCAAGGTAATTTTTCCACCTTTGATCCGGAATTACTATCGATTAAAACCCAACCCTACGGTGATTTTATCTTTGGTAATGTTTTGAGCGATTCTCTGGAATCTATCTGTGAAACCGAGAAATTTCAACAAATTTACGCTGATATGCGCGGTGGAGTCGATTTATGTCGGCAAAAATGTGATTATTTTGGGGTTTGTGGGGGGGGTGCCGGTAGTAACAAGTATTGGGAAAATGGCACTTTCAACTCCACAGATACTAAAGCCTGTTTATACCGGATTAAGTGCATCACCGATATAGTTCTCGATCGCCTAGAAAATTTATTAGAAGTTTAGGGATTTTTTTGGTTATCAGTTATCAGTTCATTGATTACTGTTTACTAATAACTTATGAAAAAAACCTGATCTAAATACCATTTTTCCAAAGTAACGACAGAGATGGTCATGCCTGCTACGAATAAAGAAAAATGGTATTATTCTTCTTCTAAACTTAATCCTAACGCCTGTAAGCGTTCCGCTAGTCGATCCGCACGTTTTTTTTCTTTATCGGCACGTTTCTTTTCTTTATCGGCGCGTTTCTTTTCTTTATCGGCGCGTTTCTTTTCTTGACGCATTTGAGACTCTAACTCAACAGTTGTTAAAAATTTCTCTCCATCAGGACGATACAATTCTAAACTAGATTTATCCCAGATAAAACGCATACCTAAACGGGGACTTATCCAGTCATTGATGGCGATAATTTCTCTGAACTTTTCTCCCTGTCTTTGCCATCCTTGTAAACGACAGCGCATCGGGTTATATAAATAGTATTCTTCTACATTATATGTGTCATAAAACTCTAATTTTCGACTCATTTCTGCTTTTGTATTCTTCGGTGATAGAATTTCAAAAACCACTTGAGGAGCGATATTTTCTTCCTGCCATTGACGATAGGAACCCCTCCGTCCTTTGGGACGGCCAAAGGCTACCATCACATCGGGAGCAACCGGTGAAACCAAAGTAGAACGCAGAGGATACCAGAGTAAATCTCCGGCAATAAACACCTTAGGGTCATCCGCAAAGATAATCTCTAAATTCTCCTTAATTTTGACAATCCACTCATATTGTTCGGTATTATCTGCCATCGGTTGACCATCGCTATCGGGGAAAAGAAGATCGTCGTCAATATCAAGATAACTAACCATTGTCTTTTATTTTTAATAGATGGTTGTTTTCTGATTATAGCAAGATTTTTATCGATCATGAAAGCTGAAATTAAAATATATTAATAGGAATTATGAATTATCAATTAAGAATTGGGGAGATGGGGTAATGGGGTGTGGGGAGAAAAAGCTGAAAAAGGTCTTAAGCGGCGTTTATATCTATTAAAGTCTATATTTATCAAAAAATTAATTGACTAGAATCTATAAAAACGTTAGGATTGATGGTGACAAATAGTTGTTATTGAGAAGGGGATAAGAACTTGATACAGGCAACCCTGCACCAGTTAAGGGTTTTTGAGGCTACCGCTCGACACAGTAGCTTTACCAAGGCGGCCGAGGAGTTATTTATCACTCAACCTACCGTCTCAACCCAAGTCAAACAACTCACAAAAGCCGTGGGTTTACCGCTATTCGAGCAAATTGGCAAACGTTTATTTTTAACCGAAGCGGGTAAGGAATTACTGTTCACCTGTCAAGAGATTTTTAATAAATTGGACAACTTTCAAATGAAAGTGGCCGATATTAAAGGAACTAGACAGGGAAAGCTGACTTTAGGCGTAATTACTACCGCTAAATACTTTGTACCGCGATTACTGGGGGCATTCTGTCAACAGTATCCCGGTATTGACATCGCCCTGCAAGTGACTAATCATCAGAAACTGCAAGAGCGAATGTTAAACAACGAGGATGACCTCTATATTCTCAGTCAACCGCCAGAAGAAGTGGAACTTTGTTCTCAGTCTTTCCTCGAAAATCCCCTAGTGGTGGTGGCGCGACGAGATCATCCATTGGTGGGTAAGAAAAATCTCCCCCTTGAATCCCTCAACCAGCAACCTTTTATTATGCGTGAATCGGGATCTGGAACCCGCCAAGCGGTACAAAAATTATTTAATCTCCACGATATTAAGGTGAAGGTGCGCTTGGAATTAGGCAGTAACGAGGCGATTAAACAGGCTATTTCTGGCGGTTTAGGACTATCGGTACTATCTAAGCATACTCTCATCTCGGAAGGGGAAAACGGCGAATTAGCCATCCTCGACGTGGAACATTTTCCGATTCAGCACAATTGGTACGTTTGTTACTTGGCCGGAAAACAACTTTCCGTGATTGCTGATGCTTTTTTAAAATACCTGCTGGAAGCTAGTCAAACTATCCCGATTAATGCCCCGTTAAAAAATGGTGACAGCTTATTAGTGAGCCATTAAACCTTAAACTTTAATTCAGGATCATTTTTTTTCTTGAGGTGTTTATATGTTCGAGTCCTTCAGCCAGACTATCTGGTTGGTACCTCTTTACGCCTTTGCGGGCGCACTTCTCGCTCTACCTTGGTCTCCCGGTATTATCCGGCAAACCGGCCCGCGACCGGCCGGTTATCTGAACTTGATCATGACTTTCTTGGCTTTTTTCCATAGCCTTTTTGCTTTGATCGCCGTTTGGGGTCGTCCGCCTCAATCCATAGCATTTAATTGGCTAAATGCCGCAAATTTAAGCATATCTTTAGATGTGCAGATTTCAGCTGTTAATATTGGGGCGTTACTGCTAATTACCGGCTTAAACCTCGCCGCTCAGGTATATGCGATCGCCTATCTAGAAATGGATTGGGGTTGGGCAAGGTTTTATTCTCTCGTCGCCCTCTTTGAAGGGGGTATGTGCGCCCTCGTTATCTGTAATTCGCTATTTTTCAGCTATTGTGTGCTAGAAGTTCTCACCCTCGGCACTTATCTGCTGATTGGTTTCTGGTTCAATCAATCTCTGGTGGTGACGGGGGCGCGGGATGCTTTTCTGACTAAACGGATTGGCGATTTAATCCTGTTGATGGGAGTAGTGGCCCTTTTACCCCTTGCGGGAACATGGAACTTTGACCAATTGGCAGAATGGGCGGCCACAGCCAATTTAAACCCCAATGTGGCTAATTTACTCTGTTTAGCCCTGATTGCTGGTCCGATGGGCAAATGCGCTCAATTTCCTCTACATTTATGGCTAGATGAGGCCATGGAAGGACCGATGCCAGCGACAATTCTGCGGAATACCGTCGTCGTTTCCACTGGTGCTTGGTTATTAGTGAAATTAGAGCCGGTGCTACAATTATCGCCCTTAACCTTGCAGGTGATGACCATTGTTGGCTCTGTCACTGCCATCGGTGCGGGATTAATTGCGATCGCCCAGATCGATGTCAAGCGCTCCCTTTCCTATTCCGTCAGTGCCTACATGGGACTGATTTTTATCGCTGTTGCCACCGGACAAACGGAAACCGCTTTAGTGTTGCTCTTTACATACGCGATCGCTATGTCCCTGTTAGTCATGGTGGTGGGTAACATCATTTGGAATAATATCAGCCAAGATTTAAGCCAATACGGCGGTTTATGGTCCCGTCGTCCCGTTTCTGGTATTTGTTATCTCGTTGGTGCAGCTAGTTTAGTCGCACTGCCTCCCTTTGGTGGTTTTTGGGCATTAGCGCGCATGGGCGATCGCCTCTCGGAAATCAGTGGTTTACTGTTATTAGTGCTATTGTTGGTCAATGCCTTAACTGCTTTTAGTGTCACTAGAGAATTTTGCGTTTTCTTTGGCGGTAAAATCAAACCGATGACCCTGCGCTCTCCGGAAGCTCTTTGGCCCTTAGTTATCCCCATGACTGTGACCATGGGTTTCGCCCTTCATCTGCCGATTTTATTGGCGCAATGGCATTTATTACCAAGTAACTTAAATCTGGGAGTAGCTTTTCTCTTGGTACTTTCCACCGCTGCTGGCGTAATTCCGGCAGCCTATGTTTACCTGAATGAAAATATCTCCAAACCGATCGTTTTTCAACCCAAAGCCGTTCAAGATTTCTTTGCCAATGACCTTTATACAGCCCAATTGTATAAAGTTACCATCGTTTTTGTCGTCGGATTAATCTCGCAAATTATTAACTGGATCGATACCTTTCTGGTGGATGGTGTCGTTAACCTGGTGGGATTAGCCACGGTTTTTGGTGGTCAGAGTTTGAAATATAACGTTTCGGGCCAAACCCAATTTTACTTTCTGTCGATTATTTTGGGGGTCGCTTTGATCGGTATTATCATCTGTTGGCCGTTGTTATCACAAATTTCTCTAGTTTTCAGTTAAAGATTTGATAACTTAGGCTTTTCTTTAGTATCCCTTGCCCCGACAATAGGACTTGTCCTGATTAATGGAAACAACTAGCTATGTTCAATACCTCTCGTCGCCAATTAATCCGTTATGGTGGTGGTTTTTTGGGAACTGGTCTGGCCGCTACTATTTTAGGCTCGCAACTGTCCCAAACTAACGCCCAAACTGCTGTTAATTCTGAGCCATGGCTGACTGCTCAAAATAAAGGATTGACCCCCGACCAAGCTTTAACTATGCTCATGGAAGGCAATCAACGTTTCTGGGAACGAAGACAAAAAAGTCCTAACCGCGATCAAGCTCGACTCACAGAAGTGGCCGAAAGTCAAGCCCCTTTTGCGGCAATTTTGGGCTGTGCCGATTCTCGCGTGCCAGCAGAAATCGTTTTTGATCGCGGATTAGGAGATCTATTTGTTTGTCGGGTAGCCGGAAATTTAGCCACTTCCGAAGAAATTGGTAGTCTAGAATTCGGCACGTTGGTATTAGGAGCTAAGGTAATTATTGTTCTCGGCCATTCTCGTTGTGGAGCGGTAAAAGCCACCATTGAAGGGGGTCGTTTTCCCGGACAAATCGGTCGTTTAATCGATGGATTACAGGTGGGAGTTGATCGAGCCGAAAGACAACCCGGTTCTAACAAACTTGAGCGAGCAATTAAATCCAATGTTAACTATCAAGTAGAGAAATTAGGCAAATCCCCAGTTATCGGTGAATTAGTGGACGGCAAACAATTAAAAGTTGTCGGAGCCTACTATGATCTCGATAGCGGAAAAGTGAGTTTAATTTAGTCAATTCCAGATTAGTCATCGTGTTGGTTGGCTAATCGTTTTCTCATCCCAGTCATTGTAAATTCGATCGATACCAATATGCTCAGTACCCTGCTTTGGTTGCCAATAATTGGAGCAATTATCGTCGGTCTTTTCCCCGATAAATTTGCCCCAGCAAAATTACGTCAAATTACCCTCTTTTTTGTTGCCGCCGTCCTCTTTTGGTCTTTATATCTGCTGACCCAATATAACTTAACCAGCAATGGCTTTCAATTTTCTGAATACCGCGAATGGGCAAAACCAATCGGTTTAAGTTATAACCTCGGAGTCGATGGTTTGTCCTTACCGTTAATTATTTTAAACTGTTTCTTGACAGGAATAGCTATCTATAGTAGCGAAGAAAAAATAGATCGTCCCCGACTTTATTACATCCTAATCCTCCTGATTAACGCCGGGGTTTCTGGGGCATTAATGGCCAAAAACCTGCTGCTGTTCATCGTTTTCTATGAACTAGAATTAATCCCCTTTTATCTGATGATTGCTATCTGGGGAGGCGAAAAACGTGGCTATGCTTCGATTAAATTCCTTCTCTACACTGCCGTCTCCGGGTTATTAGTCCTAGCGGCATTTTTAGGCATAGGTTTCCTCAACGGTGGTACTTTTGACTATTCCTCCCTCTCGACCGCCGATTTCTCCCAAAAAACCCAATTACTGCTCTTAACTCTGCTGTTAGTGGGATTTGGCATCAAAATACCCCTCGTACCTCTCCATACTTGGCTACCGGATGCCTATACGGAAGCTTCCCCCGCTACAGCAATTTTATTAGGTGGTATCCTCGCTAAACTCGGTACTTATGGCTTAGTTCGCTTTGGTCTGCAATTATTCCCCGAAACTTGGTCTTTAATCGCCCCCGGACTGGCAATTGTCGGCGTTATTAGCGTTATTTACGGGGCCTTGAGCGCTATTGCCCAAAAAGACATTAAACGCATGGTGGCCTACAGTTCGATCGGTCACATGGGCTATATACTGGTAGCAGCCGCCGCCGGCACGGGTTTAAGCGTCCTTGGTGCCGTCGCGCAAATGATTAGCCACGGTCTCATTCTCGCCCTCTTATTTTATCTGGTGGGCATTGTCGAACGCAAAGCCGGAACTAGAGATTTAGACGTTTTAAACGGTTTAATGAACCCAATTCGCGGTTTACCCCTGGTTAGCGCCCTGTTAATTCTCGCCGGTATGGCCAGCGCAGGTATCCCCGGATTAGTGGGATTTGTGGCGGAATTTATCGTTTTTCAGGGTAGTTTTTCCCGTTTCCCCGTGCAGACGGTTCTCTGTATCATCGCTTCCGGTTTAACGGCGGTTTACTTTGTTATCCTGCTTAATCGCACCTGTTTTGGTAAATTGGATAACAAACTTGCCTACTATCCCAAAGTCTTGAAATCGGAAACTATCCCCGCTTTTGTCCTAATGGTATTAATCGTCTTTTTAGGTATTCAACCCAATTATTTAGTCCGTTGGATTGAACCCACCACTAACTCGATGGTTGCCAGCTTATCGGGAGAAGCAAAACCTAGTTTTGTCTTCAAAAAATCTCCGCAAAAGTCCTCAAAAACCAACTGGTTGAATCGGGGTAAATTTTTGGGTAATAGTTAGTTATCCCTTGCTGTTTCCGAATTATTGTAACCGCCGCTAATTACTTTACCTAAAACTATGACTGGGACATTAATCAAAGCCAAACTTCCCCCTTCTACTCACGAATTTGCCGAAATTATCCAGCGTTTAGAAGCGGGTGGATCCATGTTACCGGATACTCCCGAAAACCTGATGCAAATTATCGGCATTTATAAAGCTTATGCCGTACCGATGGATTTTTATTGGCGGGATCTTCTCTACATTGCCGAACGAGTTTTCCTCGATCCTTTGCCCTTTTTTAAATATTTTCTGCCCCAAGAATACCTGGACTTACAAAATCATTACGCTGGCGATAATGCCGATTTACGCATCTGGCGCGGCACGGGTTCTGCTCACCCTGAATTGTTAGAATTCATGGATAAAGGTAAAACCCAAAAAATGCCCAGATTAATCCATCATCTTTGGCATGACCGAATTAATATGGAATTTGCCGAAGCTTGTATGCAAGCCATGTTGTGGCATGGCCGCGATATGGGTTGGGGTTTATTTGATGCCTATCTTGATTCAGAAGAATATCGCCAAAATGCCGACCGCGCTATTAAGGCCTATTTCAAGAAAAATCCCGTGATGATGAAACTTTATGACCTGTTCCCCGATATGTTCTTGGAACAGGTGCGGATGATGTCCTATTACTCCAATTTAGGACTATTCTGGGAAGTGATGGCTCCGGTGTTTTTCGAGATGTCCGATATCTACGATGAAGGCGGGTTTAAAGGTGTTCCTGATGCTATGAATTTCCTCGTTAATGGCATTTTTGCCATCGCTGGCCGGCCAATTTATCATCACGTTTATATTGATGGTCAATGCTACGAAATTATCCCCAAATCAAAGGCTTTTACTTGGCTTTATGAAGCGGCTTTACCCTATGTGGAAGCCGTCTTTTATCGTACTGCTCCCTTCCGGGGTACAAAGTCCTATAATGCCCAAGCAAAACAGGTTCCCTACCAACAAAAAGACTTTCACTATGGCATTCTTTACGCTGATGTTTTCCCCGTGGGTACTGCGGGAATTCCTCCCACATTGTTAATGGATGATATGTATCATTTCTTGCCTCAATATCTGATCGATTACTATCAGCAACAGTGCCGGGGGGAAGACGATATTTTGATTCAATTGGGGATTAGTTTTCAGCGATCGATGTATAATGTTACTTCGGCAGTTATTCAAGCTCTACGCACTGCTTTACTCTATCCCCTCGACGATCCTAATCCCAAACATTTACTCAAAAATCGTCAATTCTTTGAGGCACAAATGGACAGATTTAAACGTCCCGAAGCGCGTCTTAGAGATATCCAAAGTCCTAATTATCGTTAAGGTTTTTGGGTTATTTTTCTGGTGGGTTTATCGCCCACCTTTTTTGATTATGAGATAACCGAACCCCAAGTCATACTAATACTAAATCCCTTGAGTAATGCACAGAAAACGGGTTTTTCCGAGAAACTGGTTTTCTACTCGAGGGAATAAATAATCAGTATTTAATAGCCAGATTTAGTATTAAGTACCTAAGCAAAATTAATTACACATTTCGATAAAGCTTTTGCTTCTTGCCTTCGTTAAAACCACCCACTTAATAGGATAGTTACAGAACGTAAAAATTGGCTAATTCAGGAGTTATTATTATGCTAGACCAAATGATGAAGATGTTAGAAGGGCAACAAATAGGCCCCTATCGTCTTAATAAATTTCTCGGTGCGGGTGGTTTTGGTGGTGTATTTCATGCTAGTGAAATGGTCAGAAATACATCGGTCAAAGAAGTTGCCATTAAAGTTATCCCCGAAAGTAGCGATGATAAATTAATTGAGTTAACAAATTCCAGAAAGTTAGAACATCCTAATTTAATTAAGAGTTATGCGGTGGGGGAATTTACTTTTCTCAATACAGAGATGCTTTATTTAGTGATGGAATTGGCACAGGGTAGCCTAGAAAATCACATTGCCAAAGCCAGTTTGTCAGCGGATGAGATTAAAAATATTACTGCTCAAGTCGCCCAGGGCTTAAATTATCTTCATCGACAAAATAAAGTCCATCGAGATTTAAAACCGGGTAATATCCTCAAGGTTAATCAACAATACAAGTTAGCAGATTTTGGCTTAATTAGAACCTTAAATAACAAAAGCCACACTCAAACAGTCCACAATACCGGTACAATTATTTATATGCCTCCCGAAGCCTTTAGGGGTGATATTTCCTCAGCTTGGGATCTGTGGTCATTAGGTATTATGTTAATCCAAATGACGACTAATCAATTTCCCTATAAGTTCAATAATGACAATAATCAATTAATGGTAAAGGTGATAAATTGTGAGCTACAAATTCCCAGTTTACCGAAAGAGTTTAAACCGATTATTGAAGGGTGTTTGCAAAAAGATAGAAGACAAAGATGGACAGCACAACAGGTTTTAAATGCCTTACAAGCAGTCAAAAAGCCTGTTTCACCCACTCCATTTACCGAAAAACTACCCAATCGAGTCACACTGGAGATGGTGAGCTTACCAGCAGGTGAATTTCTCATGGGATCTCCTGACAGTGATTCTGATGCTAAAAGTTGGGAAAAGCCTCAACACCAAGTTAAAGTCAACAGTTTTGCGATTGGCAAATATCCAGTGACTCAGGCACAATATGAAGCGGTAATGGGAACCAATCCCTCTCATTTTGAAAACAACTCTTGGTTTAAAAACAATCCGCAAAATCTGGTAGAAAATGTTAGTTGGAACGACGCTCAAGCTTTTTGTCAGAAATTGAGTCAAATAACAGGAAAAACCTATCGCCTACCCACAGAAGCGGAATGGGAATATGCTTGTCGTGCGGGGACAACCACTCGCTATTATTTTGGTGATGATGATAATCAGTTAGGAAATTACGCTTGGTATAGCGGAAATTCTGATCGTACAACTCATCCTGTAGGACAGAAAAAGCCCAATGCTTGGGGACTCTATGACATGAGTGGCAATGTTTGGGAGTGGTGCGAAGACGATTGCCACAATAACTATATCGGAGCGCCGACGGATGGCAGTGCTTGGATAACAAATTATCAAAGAGCCAATCCTTTCAAAATAGTGCGCGGCGGCTCTTGGGAGACTTTATCAAGGTACTGCCGTTCCGCTAACCGCCACGACGATTACACCCGCATGATAGGCAATTTCGGTTACGGTTTTCGGGTAGTCTGCGTATTCGGGAGGACTCTGTAATCCTTTTTCCCTTTTTTTCCCTTTTTACCCTTTTTCTCTTTTTCTCTTTTTCCCGCCGCTAGGCGGGTCGATTTTTTTTTGAGCCGTAGGTTGGGTTGAGGAACGAAACCCAACCCAATTATTTAAAAGTGTTGGGTTTCACTATCGTTCAACCCAACCTACGATCTGAAATTAAATAATATTGTGGCGCTCCTAACGCACCCTACTGGACTGTTTCAGCTAAAATAGGGCAATAGCTCGAACAAGCAGAGGACATTTTAATGGGAAGAGGTCGGCGAGATAAAGTCAATCTAACAGGGGAACAAAGAGA
>NZ_SFBY01000023.1:0-8052 GCF_007095505.1 Microcystis sp. M_QC_C_20170808_M3Col | reverse complement strand
CGGTACGCTTGGTTTCCAAAGTGCTAATGATTTGGTGATTAATCTCACCGGGTTAACGGGTACTTTACCGGCGCTCGGCACTATTGCGGTCAATAGTTTCTTTGTCTAAATTAATGGGGGGATTAATTCTCCCCTTTTAATTGTCTTTGATGATGAAAGTGCGGTAATCGTGCAATGGATACCCGATTAAAATATCAAGGTATTATTAAGACTGTTCTCCAGAATCATGCTAACTATCGTGCTACTTTACCTGATGGCTACACTTCTCAGGTTATATTTGATGATGAACGAGGACATTATCTAGTTTTAGATTTCGGTTGGAGTGGTAATAAGTATCTCCATGCAACACCAATTCACCTTAGCTTGGTTGTCGATAAAGTCTGGATTCAATGTGATGAAACGGAGGAAGGTATAGCTACTGATTTGATGGAGGCAGGTATTCCCAAAGAAGATATAGTACTCGGCTTTCGTTATCCTAAAGTACGCAAATATACAGGATTTGCTGTAGCTTAGTCACCAGAAATGTTGAATCTGTACATAAAACTTTATGCCCAAGCTGAAATTGCAAAAGTGTTTTAGACAAACTCAATTATAAACAAAGTAATGCAATGGAGAATTTAATTTAACTGGTCGTACTTTTAGCCCTGAAATATATGATAGCGATGATAGTTTAAAAAATCCAAATCTGGTGAAAAGCGATCGGGAACATTTAAAGTTTTACCGCGATAGTTGATAAAATTTAGTTCTAACGTCTCACTACCTTGATCCTGAGCCTTTTTTTATTTTAATCGATCTATTTGAAAAAATCTCTAACAAAGTCCAATAATTCTGATAGAGGACTAATAAAATCTTGCAATTCTTTATTAATGTTTTTGGCTAAAAATGCTTTATCAAAAAATTTTAACATTCCTCGTTGTTGAGGATTGTTAATTTCGTTATAAAAATTAACTGTAACAAAACAGATAAGAGGAATTTCTGGAACATTATAGTTAATGCCGTATTTTTCCTTAACTTTAGAGCCATGGTCATTAGCTATTTCTAGCAAAAGTTTCCATTTATAGGTTTGTGCCGCTCTTTCTCGCAAAGAAGTTTTTAACGATAAAATTATACATTTAGGATAGGGTATTTCTTGATTATTACCATCACTTATCTTTGAAGAATTATTATAAGAATAAATGATCAAATCACAATCTGGTTTTTGTTGTTCTCCATCACCCAATTTAATAGTCGATATATTTTCAAATCCTCGAACAGCAGATTTTTTATTAGTTATATAAATATCTTGATCAATATTCTTGATTTCCTTATTTTTGAGAAAAATATAGATAACCGCATAGGGAAATATGTTTCCTACCACAGCTTTGGCAGTTTGTTTTTCATCTTTAATCAATCCCTGAAGCTTTCTTTGTTTAATAATTTTTTCTACTTCCTCTTGCGAACCTTGAATAACTTCATAGAGATGATTGAAAGCATTTTGATATATCTCCACATCTTGAATTTCTAAAATAGCATCTATTTTCGAGATGACAGGTTGCATATAATAAGCTTTCTTGATTGTCTCGATCAATTTATTTTCCTGAGCATTAAAGCTATAGATATCAATCATAAAATCTTTAGGACTAAAAAACTAGGGCAAGTTCTAATTGTTTGATAATTGGATTTTTGCGAGATGAATCAAGCAAATTTTTCTGATCTAAAATAGGATTATTAAGACTTAGCAATATCTCCCTTCCTATTGCCTCTACTACAGGAGGTACAACCGCATTACCAAACTGTTTATAAGCTTGATTATCAGATACAGGAATAATGAATTTTTCAGGAAATCCCATCAATCTTGCACATTCTCTTGGTGTTAGACGACGGGGATTTTTTCCCTGTTGAGGGATCAAAATTTCGGAACCATCTTTATAATATCTAGCACTCAAAGTTCTGGCAATCCCCTCTAAATTAACCAATCCATAACCGAAACCATTCCCTTTTTCTTTATGTTTATCAGCATACTTCTGTAAGTAATCCCAGAGATGATCTGTTAAAGTATATTTACTATTAACTTCCCCTTCAAGAATATCTTTAATTTTAGGATGAATATCTGGTATTTCTGGAAACATAAATCGGCTAGGTTTCTCAAACCCAACAATAAAAATTCTTTTTCTGTTCTGGGGAACAAGAGAACGAGCATCTATGACCTGATAATAAATATGATAATTTAAATCCTCTGCTAGGGTATTTTTAATCACTTCAAATGTTTTACCCTTGTCATGACTCTGTAAATTTTTGACATTTTCCAAAATGAATGCTTTCGGTCTTTTTTCTCGAATAATTCTGACAACCTCGAAAAAAAGTGTTCCTTGAGTGGGATGATCAAATCCATGGCGAGTACCTAACGCATTGTGTTTAGTTACTCCAGCTATGCTAAAAGGCTGACAGGGAAACCCAGCCGTCAATATATCATGATCTGGTATTGTTAAAGCGGGAATTAAAGTAATATCTCCTTCGGGACTATCGTTAAAATTGGCTTCGTAGGTTTTTCGAGAAAATTTATTCCACTCCGATGAAAAAACACAGTGACAACCCAGATTTTCAAAAGCTATTCTAAAGCCCCCAATGCCAGCAAATAAATCAATAAATTTGAACATTTTATCTTAATATTTTTATAGGGATGATCTTCCTTGATTATAACCAACAAGATAGCTAAAGTACAAGTGAATTAACCACTGGAATCCTGTTTTAATTGTTAAGTGGGTGGGTGGAATTAAATATAAGATGAACGTAGGTTGGGTTGAAGCATGAAACCCAACGCCCGCATGGGTTACGAAGTGCGCTAACCCATCCTACAAATAATTGTGCCTCCCTACTTAAGAGAGATACGACTGATTTTCCTCGTAGCTCAAAAGAATTCAGTCGCACCTTTTTGACATTCAAATCAAATCGGGAAAAACTTCGCGCACTGCTGGATGAATTAACCGATGATTGGCGACATTTAACCCCTTAGCGAGGGAAACATCTTGGTCCAAGGCTTTTACCCCATGGTCGGCTAATTTAATAACGTAGGGTAGGGTACTATTATTTAAAGCTTGGGTTGCCGTCCAGGGTACTGCTCCAGGCATATTAGGCACCCCATAATGTACTACTCCCGACTCCAGGTAAGTCGGTTGACTGTGGGAAGTGGCCCGCAGGGTTTCCACGCAGCCCCCTTGGTCCACTGCCACATCGACAATTACGGAACCAGGGTTCATTTTGGCGACTAAAGAGCGAGAAACCAGAGTCGGCGCTCGTTTTCCTAAGACTAGCACTGCCCCAATCAATAAATCAGCCTTAGGAACCACATTTTCTAATTGTGCCGGGCTACTATAAAGCAATTCTACCCGGGAACCGAATAAAGTTTCTAAATAGGCCAAGCGCTCGACGTTAATATCTAAAATAGTTACTTTTGCCCCCATACCGACGGCAATTCTGGCCGCTTCTGTACCCACTACACCACCGCCAAGGATAACCACTTGTCCAGGACTCACCCCGGGGAAACCCCCCAGTAAAACTCCCCTACCTCCCTGTTGTTTTTCCAGATAGCGGGCCCCAAATTGTACCGAAAGACGACCAGCAATAACACTCATGGGAGTCAAGAGAGGCAAGCGACCATCGGCAAGCTCGACAGTTTCATAAGCGATCGCAGTTGTTCCCGACTCGATTAATGCTTCTGTTAAATAGCGCTCGGCCGCTAGGTGTAAATAGGTGAATAGGAGAGCTTCCTTATTTAAAAAGCCGTATTCTGCCTTAAGCGGCTCTTTTACCTTGACAACTAGCGGTTTATCCCAAACTTGTGCCGCTTTTCCCACAATTTTGGCCCCGGATTTTTGGTAATCCTCATCGCTGAATCCGGCACCTAATCCAGCGGCCGTTTCCACAAATACCCTGTGACCGCGATCATTGAGTACACGCACACTACTAGGACTTAAACCGACGCGAAACTCTTGATCTTTAATCTCTTTGGGAACACCTATTTCCATGGTTTGCTTCTGGGGGACTATTTCTAACTAGGGTATGCGGCAAAAAGTTTTTCGGTGGGGGTAGGGTGTAGGGTTTTAACCATTTTCAGGGGGTCAATTACCTAATTTTCAGGGAAAAGTCCCTGAATTTTCCCCCCGATCACTCCAAAGGCCGGTACTTTTGGATTTCAAAAAGGTCTAAAAGTCTTATCCAACAAAGTTTTTAGATTTATTCAGCAAACCCTAACTACTTTAGCCTGTTAGTCCTAGTCTGCGAGTTATCAGGCATAGTATTTGGCAATTTTAGCGACTTTTTTGGTATTCTTCGAGCAAATCGATTAAATCTATCTGACATTTGCTGGGTAACAAATCCGCTAGGGAAACTTGCAGATGACCACCTCCGAGGGTGACTTTTATCTCCCGCAGGATAGACATGACTGCATTCTCGCTTAAACTGTCGTTTTCGAGCAAAGGGAAGACTTTTTCGGCAACGACGCTGTGTAAATGTGCCTCCCGGAGATAGAGATGCCATTTAGCCACGTCAATATAGATATTGTCGCCGATTTGGGCCGCCAGATTTTCGATGTCCTGAGTTGTATTAGCCATGGGATGTTACCGAGTAGTTAGCGATCGCCGCTAGATAAATCAAATGTCCCACCAATAGGATAGCCCAAATTCCCGTGAACAGATTCAACCAAGTCCAATCGGAAAATTTAATGATATGAAAAAACCACAACCCTGAATTAATCGCTAAAAAAGCCGCCACATGAACGGCGAAATTCATGCGATCATCTAAACGTCGGAAAGCGGGATCGTTTTTGCGATCGGGTTGACGAGGCCAACGAGGAGGCATAAGCAGTTATTAGTTATCCATGATCAGTTATCAGTGTACCGTTTTTTTTAGCTAAGTTAAGTTGCCAGAGTGCCTATCCTCATCAAGAAGTTAATTTTGTCTTATTACTTATCTACTGGTGACAATTTCCACTTCGGGTAAGATTTCTAAAGATAAACGGGTTCTGACAGTGCCAGAAAGACGTTTAAGCAGTTGTGGGCGTAAATCGCGCATAATATAGATTAATTCGTCTCCGGTGCGCCATTCTTCCCTTTCTGTTACTACCTGTAGGGAATTATCGCGACGCAATAGTAGGGGCAGCAGTTCGCCATTTTCAATTAATTTAGTCAATCTGGTTTGTTGTTCGCTCAAATCATTGCCTTTAAAGATAGTTTTACCCAATTTAATCTGATTATCGTCTAAATACTGATTCCATTCCTTGACCGAAAAACTGGGGAGAAAAACCTGATTAACCTTATTTTGATCTGGGTTAGGGGTTCCCGCAAAGGCAGCCAACACCCGGGGAGGATGAAATTCCTCGCTGGCTCTTTGGGCTAAAACCAGATTAACCTCGCTATTATTAGTCAAAACCAGAAAAGTTCCCATGGATTCGATGCCTGCTTCTTGCAGTATTTTTGTATCAAGTCCGCTACTCTGCATCACCGTCAAACCGTCTTCTTTTGCTTGTTCACAGGCCCTGGCATCCGTATCGATTAAAACCACGTTTTCCCCTTGTTCTTGGAATAAACAGCCGATTAAGCGACCTAGGGGATTACAACCGACGATTACTGCTCCTGTTGCCGCAGAAGAAGTGATTTTTAGCCCTTTTGCCACCCAACGCGCCGTTAATCCCTGAATAAAAACGGTCATTAAAATTGTTAAAAAGACTAAAGCTTTGATCGCTTCACCGCCATTAATACCGGCACGGGTGAGTAAAATGGCAAATAAAGAAGCTACGGAGGCAGAAACGATTCCTCTAGGGGCAACCCAAGCGATAAATAGCTTATGTCGCCAATTTAGGTCACTTTTTAGGGTACACAAAGCCACACTCAGGGGACGCACCACCAGCATCAAGACTAACACCGTCAGGACGCTGCCCCAACCCAAAGCGATCACACTGGCGATCGAAAGATCCGCCGCTAGTAAAATAAACAGTACCGACACGCAAAGAGTGGTTAATTGACCCTTAAAACGCCTTAATAACCGCTCATCGGGAACGGCCGCCGCTTTTAGCACGATTCCCGCCATTACCACCGCCATTAACCCCGATTCACTGCGACTAAATTGCGATAAACCAAATAATCCCCAGACTCCCGCTAAAACCACGAGATTCTTTAACTCAAAAGTCAGAAAATTGCAAGTTTTTATAATAAAACTTAACAATCCGCCTCCAGCAATGCCGATCGCCGCCCCGATACCTAAACGCAGGGTTAAACCAGTGATAATTTCCATGGGGCGGGCATGACTATCAATAATCGTATTTAACACCACTACGGCTAAAATTGCGCCCACAGGGTCGATTAACACCCCTTCCCCTTCCAAAAGCGTCGCCACCCGTCGATCTACGGCTACTTGCTTCAGCAAAGGCCCGATCACCGTCGGACCGGTTACCACCACTAAAGAAGCGTAAAGAAAAGCGATCGGCCAGGGAAATTCCCCCAACCAGTGGGCTGCCATACCGCCACCCATAAGAGTGATGGAAGTACCGAGGGTGACAAGATTGCGTAAACTGCCAGAAACTCGCCCTAATTCGCGTCCGCTTAAGCTTAAACCGCCTTCAAATAGGATAATCGCCACAGAGAGGGCAACAAGGACTTCTAAGCCAATTCCCAGACTTTGGGGCTGTAAAATTTCCCAACCATCGGACCCTAAAGCAATCCCAAAAATGAGCAGGAAGACAATACTGGGAACTTTCAGGTATTCGGCGATGACTTGGGCTGTAATCCCCGCCACCACAGTGATGACAATTTGCAGGGTAAGGGCGAAAGATGGATCCATGTTTAGCGATCGGTTATCGGCTATCGGTTATCGAAGCGGGTTTATACTTGGGGTTTAATCATTCTAATTATAGTTTTGATTCCTGCCCCGGCCCGGTCAGGAGGAAATAAGCTAAGACGTATTTTAACCGTCCATCCTTAGATTAGCTAAATCTCCCCCAATCCCTTTACCGTTTCCTCTTGCAAGAGTGCCTGATCTCAACAAGCAATTTAAATGCTAGGAAATCTGTCCAGAATTTGAGCGATCTTTTCGTCGGACAGAATTCATCTTGTCTGCCTAAATAGAGCCAAATATCCTGCAAATCTTGCTCCGCTTGCCGTGCAATGGGAAAGCGATTAACTAAATTAATTCCTCTTGAAGTCGCTGTTTTGCAAGCATCTTAATAGTTTCTAACAAACTAGGCAATGAGGATTAGTCATATTCACTATAATCACCCTGCCTGAGTTGTTCCATTCCTAGCTCGATGTCACGTTTTAATACCTCCCGTTGGCGTTGAATTTCCTCAGAGGCTAGTGCTGGATGCTGAATTTTTTGTAGGAGAAGCTGTTGTTCTTCGTCAGTTAAGGAAAGGATAATTTGAGCAAGGGAATCAATTAGTTTAGTATTGATTGCAGCAGCTTGACTCATAAATAAACAAATGATTGGGAGTTAATTAATTATTTTAATCTAGTCTAGCATAAGTTGGCAATTCCCACCCTACTAGAAGACTATTTGAACAGATCCGAATGAGTCCTTGTTCCAATCCTCGAACATCTGCCCGACGCTACTATAACGCTTAAGACGCTCAGGATGTTTTTCTACTTCTTCAATGGCGGCGAGCGTTTCTGTATTAGGAATTTGAACATCAAAGGGAAAACCTTGATGAAAATCGACATCAGATAAGGCTGGATGCTGGATTTTTTGTACGAGAAGCTGTTGTTCTTCCTCAGTTAAGGAAAGGATAATTTGAGCAAGGGAATCAATTAGTTTAGTATTGATTGCAGCAGCAGCTTGACTCATGGTTAAACAAATGATTGGGAGTTAATTAATTATTTTAATCTAGTCTAGCGCGAGTTAGCAATCCCCAAGTATCACGAGAAATTCAGAAAACGGGTTTCTCAAAGAAACCCGTTTTCTCAGTTCATCGAAAATTTTGGGTCTGAAACCCCGTCGTTCTACGACGGCTTTACTGTTAAATATTAACACATTTACGAAATATATGCTAAAATGCTCCCCATGGAAAAAGCCTATTCGTTTCGA
>NZ_SFBY01000229.1:0-4504 GCF_007095505.1 Microcystis sp. M_QC_C_20170808_M3Col | reverse complement strand
AAATCCTGTTTTGAAAAGCTGATAACAATCAGTCATAAGTTAGCCAATGATAGTTAGTCAAGTTTTTAATTTCATTAGTCATTGTTTCGAGATACTGACAACGAGTTATCAGAATTTCTTCTAGTTCTTCAATTGTTTCAAAATACTCATTAACCAGAGGTTCATCTACTAGAGACCACAATCTCTCGGCTGGCTGTAGTTCTGGCGAGTAAGCCGGTAGAAAATCGAGCATGATTCCATCAGGAACTTCAAGTTTTTCACTTCTATGCCACCGGGCATTATCTTGTACTAATAGGACAATTTTTTCTGCTGATAACCCGACATCTTTTGCAAAAGATTGATAGACTAAACTTAACCATTGATGATTAACTCTTGGGATTAAATACCAGAGTGTTTTTCCTGTTTTTGGCTCAACAAACCCGTAAACATATAACCATTCATAACGATGATGCACTAGGGCAGAAGGCCTTTCTCCTATTGGAGCCCAGACTTTTCTAATGATTGGGTTTAAGCCAACTCGATGTTCGTCAAAGAACCAGACTTCTACTTGATGATTGGGAAATTTATTTCTTAATTCTTGGACTTTTACTGGTAAATTTTGCTTAAATTTTTCTTGTTCAACTGGGTCTCCCTTTTTATGTTTTGGCCTGGGTTTTTGACAAGAATATCTCGACTTTTTTAGGTAATCCCATCCCCTTTGATTCCAAACTTTTTCTCGCCCCGTTTCCTTTTCTATCCATCTGGCTACCTTCGGTCCTGTCCAAATTCCTCCATCCGCAGGACGTTCTTTCAGTTCTTCTTTTAATTTTTGAAATTGTTCTTCCTTCAATAAAGGTTCTTTTCCTCTCCGATGTTCTGCACTTTTTTTCTTGAGATTTTTAACTCCTTCTTCTCCTAATTCATTATATTTCTTGAGAATTCTAAAACTATATTGATAATCTAACCCCACAGCTACCGCCGCATTTTTGATTGTCCATCCTAAGGATATTTTCCACAATAAGTGCCATCTTCTTGTTTCCACTGAGTCTTGACTGCTTCTGTATCTATCTTTCAGTTCCTCTGAACTTAGATGTTCGGCTAAGTAAGCTTTCTTGGGCATTTTATCTCCTCGTCTTTACTTGTTTTATTATAACAGGATTTAGTATTATAGGTAAAGTTGCACCAATGCTCGTCGGAATGAGATGCGTTCCGACTAGGTTCTTGGCTGGAGCAAGATTTAATCCAGCAATAAAGTGATAATGCGTAGCTATGCGCTACAACAAATCAAAGGAATTGAGGTATTGATTATCGCAAAGTATGTTCAACCCAGAACCGGAGCAGAAATGCTTGGAGTCCACGTCTGAACCCTTGTCAAGTGGGAGCAGAATGAGCCATTAACTTCTTGCCATTGCCGGACTAGCAAAGAGCCTCTAAATCGAAACCCTAGCCAGAAAAATCGGAAAAACAGCCCTAGGGTTGCTTGCGAGTGCTATAAAGGTAGATAGTCATCTCGATCGCCTAATCGTCCTAACTATGCCACGCACTCAACGTAACGATAATTTTATTGATAAATCTTTTACCGTCATGGCGGATATCATTTTAAAGATACTCCCCGCCAATAAAAAAGCCAAGGAAGCCTTTGTTTATTACCGCGATGGGATGTCTGCCCAAGCTGACGGCGAATACGCCGAAGCCCTCGATAATTACTATGAGGCTTTAACATTAGAAGAGGATCCTAACGATCGCAGTTATATCCTCTACAATATCGGTATTATCCACGCTAGTAACGGCGAGCATGAAAAGGCTCTGGAATACTACGAAGAAGCTATCCAACTTAATCCCAGAATGCCCTCCGCTTTGAATAATATCGCCGTTATTTACCATTTTCAGGGGGAAAAAGCCAGAGAAGACGGTCAACAGGCCGAAGCGGAAGCACTCTACGACAAAGCAGCAGAATACTGGAAACAAGCCATCCGATTAGCCCCCAATAACTACATTGAAGCCCAAAACTGGCTGAAAATCACCGGGCGATCGGAAATTGATGTTTTCTTCTAAATTGAGGAGACAGAATTCAGGAGACAGGAGTTAGGAGTCAGGAGATTATTTTTATTTATTCTCCCCATCTCCCCAACCCCCATCTCCCCAACCCCCAACCCCCAACCCCCAACCCCCAACCCCCAACCCCCAACCCCCACACCCCATTTCTCCCATGATCGATCGAGCTACAGTTGAAAAAATCGCCCATTTAGCCCGTTTAGAGATTAATAGCGGCGAAGAAGAACAATTTGCGGGGCAATTAAGCGGGATACTGGATTATTTCGAGCAGTTAAGCGAATTAGACACGGAAAATGTGCCACCCACCACGCGAGCGATCGAAATTCAAAATATCACTCGCGCCGATAGTAATAGACTTTATCCCGATCACGAGGTCTTAGTGCAAGAATCGCCGGCCCCAGAAGGGGATTATTTCCGGGTTCCCCGTATTCTCAACACCGACGAAGACTAAATCAGTGATCAGTGATCAGATTTGAGTTTTCAGTTCACTGATTACTGATTAATGTTTACTGATCACTGATTTAGATGCCATCTAGGGTTTTTGCTGCTATCTTGGACTAAGATCAGACCTAGCAATGGAGACATAATATAATGATCGCATCTCAAGATGTGGCACCATTTCAGCTTGTTTCGAGCGTAGAATCGGCAGCAACAGAATTTAGGCCCTGGGGTTCTTTCACCACTCTAGAAGAAGGTCTTGGTTATAAAATCAAGCGAATTGAAGTGAATCCGGGTCATCGTCTCAGTTTACAGATGCACTACCATCGCAGTGAACACTGGATTGTCGTTTCGGGAACGGCAAAAGTCACCTGTGGAGATAACGAAGAAATTCTCGGAGCCAATCAGTCCACTTATGTGCCGCAGTGTACCGCTCACCGTCTGGAAAACCCCGGGGTGATCAAATTGGTGTTAATTGAAGTACAAAATGGGGAATATTTAGGAGAGGATGATATAGTCCGTTTTCAGGATGATTATGCTCGCCATCAGAGCTAAGACTGTGTTTAGGGAGACAGAAGGGGAAGAAACTATTTTTCGCCCAAAAAACCTTTTTAGGTTAGTCTGCCTGACTGTCTTCCCTACCCTCAAGGCTCGTCAAGTTCTAGAAAAAATTTCGGCGTTGCTGATTTGAGATATGAATCTTCTTTTGTGGGATTTTTAAAACCTAGACCCAAACTAACTTTTGGGGCGTTGCTGATTTGAGATATGAATCTTCTTTTGTGGGATTTTTAAAACCTAGACCCAAACTAACTTTTGGATGGGTGCAAGGTTGTCATTCATGCCTTGATTCAGCAACGCCAAGGAAATTGCCCAAATCTTAGAAATTCCCCTCGGTACGGTGAAATCACGTCTTCATTATGCGCGTAAAGCCATGGGTCAATTTTTGCAAAAACAAGGAGTTCTCTAATGTCCCCAGAAGATGACAAAGTGGTTAATTTTCTGCGTCGCTATCGTCCATCGCTGCCACCTCGACCGATAGATCAAGAAGAACAGTTAATGCAAATGATTAGGGGAGAAAAACCGGTAACTTCCCCAAAATCCCTGCCTTTATTGGGGTTGATCACTGGTATTACTGCCTTACCGGCACTGATTTTTGCTTCCTATCGTTGGTCTCATCCTCATCCACAACTGGGCCAAATTTCCGACGAGGAGTTAGAAGCTTTTTTAGTGGAGAGTTGGGACTATAGCATCGCTCCACCGATTGCTGATCCTAGCGTTTATAGTTCCCCTTGGACGACCTTAAACGAGCCTCAACTCACCTATTCTACCTATAATCCTTAATTTCTTTGTGGAGGTCAATTATGTCCCTTTCTACTCTCTCGATTCTCGGCACGACCATGGCTTTAACTCTAGCCGTTAACCTAGCCCCAACTGCCACTGTGTTATCCTATCCCCAAGATCGTCTATTTATCGCTCAAACTAGCTCTCCCCAGCGTCCTGAGAGTCGTCCCCGTGGGATGAATAATTCTAGAGAAAGACTAATCGAACAATTAAACCTTACCGATGACCAAAAGTCAAAAATTGCCGCTATTCGTCAGAAATATCAGGAAAAAACCCAAAAATTACGAGACACCCTGAGAAGCAACGAACAAGAACTAAATAGTTTATTATCGAATAATGCCTCCGATCGAGATATCCGCTCTAAACATCAGCAAATCTCTCGGAATCGCCAAGAAATCAGTAACCTGCAATTTGAGAGTTTTTTGGAAATTCGCCAAGTGTTAACTCCCGCTCAAAGAACGGAATTTTCCCAATTAATGCAGGAACGTTGCCCTAATTCCCGCAATTGCGGGCGACAATAATTCCTATCAGTTCGGATTCAGGAACTTTAACTGGCGATCGAGTTTGATTCCGATAGTTAGTAAAAGTATAGTCAAATATAGACAGACTGAATTCCATTTCAGAAATTCCCTTCACTTTTACTTCGAGAGATTGATTCTCCTTGGGTGAACTACGCACCTCTCTATCCCAT
>NZ_SFBY01000228.1:0-8883 GCF_007095505.1 Microcystis sp. M_QC_C_20170808_M3Col | reverse complement strand
TTGAGAATATTTAAATTAACATTTCGCAATATTTATAAATTCTTAAGAATTAATTGAGAAAGATTTTTATTTAACAACGATGTTGCAATGGTTACAGCGATTTGATAGAATTTCATAGTGGGTTATTCTGTGCTTTTTTGGGCAGCAATGGTTGAAACCCTTGCCAAACCTAGAAGGTTATCCTAATTAAGACGGGTAAATCAGTCAATTTCACCAGCAACGATGATCTTTTTTTTATGTAGTTTTATTGCAAAAAAAAAGTTTTTTTGACAAAAAGCACAAAGTATGATAATCCAAACGTATTTCTGGCTGCGAGTAATTATTGCAGAGTGGGGAAGTGGGGAAGTGGGGAAGTGGGGAAGTGGGGAAGTGGGGAAGTGGGGAAGTGGGGGAATTTCAACTAAAACCCTAACACCCCCCGCAACGCGCACGCAGTGACCACCCTAACACCCTAACACCCTAACACCCCAAAACCCCAAAACCCCCCGCAACGCACACGCAGTGACCACCCTATCTCCTGTCTCGGAGTCTCCTGACTCCTGTGAATTGTCCTAGGAGAGAAACTTAACCAACTCCTCTAATTTTTGCCAAGCTAACCCACTGGCTAAAATCTCGCGTGCGAGAGCGAAACCAGCAGCATGATCGCCAAAAGTGACCTTTGCTGCCACCTGTAGGGCAAGAGAGGCATTAATTGCCACAGCATCCCGTTGAGCCGGCGTTCCACCCCCTTGCAGGACATTTTTGAGTATTTCGGCATTTTCTGGCACTTCCCCGCCTTTAAGGGCATTTAAACTAGCTCTGGGGATAGAAATTGACAAAGGATCGATCGCCCCAGAAATCACCTCACCATTATTTAATAAAGCCATATCGGTCAGATCTCCTAACCCCACCTCGTCGAGTTTTTCCCGGCCGTGAACAATAATCGCCTTTGGGGTTCCCATTTGTGCTAAAGCCGTGGCCATGGGGGTGAGAAATTGCCGGTCATAAACCCCGATAACTTGACCTGTGGGACGGAGAGGATTAACTAGAGGGCCAAGAAGATTAAAAACCGTGCGAACTTTCAGGGTTTTGCGGAGATTAGCCACACTTTTCAGGGCTGGATGCCAACCGGGGGCAAAAAGAAAGGTCACTCCCACCCCATCTAAAGCCGCCGCTACTTTCTCGCTAGGGGCGCTTAAATTAACCCCAAGATATTCTAGAACATCGGCCGAACCGACCTTGCTGGAAGCCGAGCGATTGCCGTGTTTAGCCACTTTTACGCCCCCGGCGGCCGCCACAAAAGCCACAGCAGTGGAAATATTAAAAGTGGAGGACCCGTCACCGCCGGTGCCACAGGTATCGATAACGGGAGTAGTATGGGGTTTAGGGTCTTCTAAGCGAGATTGTTGCCGTAAAACTGTGGCCATTCCCGCTAATTCCGCGGCCGAGACTCCTTTTGCTTGCAAAGCCGCTAAAATCGCCCCCGATAAAACTTCCGGAATCTGGCCGTTTAACCATCCAGTCATTAATTCTTCAGCTTGGTTAAGGGAAAGGGATTTTCGATCGAGTAGTTGCTGCAGTAGGTTTGGCCAGTCTTGAGTGGTCATCGCTGTTCCATTGGTGTCGGGATGGGGCGATATACTATCATAGCGGTTTGTCTGGAGAATCGATCGCCCCTAGGAATTTTTACTTTAAATCGAGCAAACCCTGTTCTTTTAACTTGGGATTAAAACGAATTTCCATCTGTACTCCCCGTTTTTCTAGGGTTGATAAAATATCGTTTTCTACTCGTCTGGATACCTGTTTTAATAACTTGATTTGCCCCAATTCGTCAGCACTTTGATAAAATTCTTTTTCTGTCTCAGTCATGGTTAATTTAGCATCAATTGGTTCTGTCCAGAGTTTTTCATTGCCGATTACTGCCTGACTTTCTCTTAGCCAAGCTTGTTTAATCGATTCGAGAATAGTCCGATTAGGACGATCAATCAACTGTATTTTTAGCCAATAACAAGCTTGGGGCTGTCGGGCAAGATGTTGTTTTAAACTGAGATAAATATCACGAGAATAGCCGACAAACTCTAAGACTTGTTCTCGATCAAAAATGGCATAAACCCCGATTTTCCCCTGGAAATCAGCACAGATATTACCCGTGGCATCTAGGTAGGGAATATATTCTAATTGTTCGAGATTAGCAAAAGTATCAGGCTCATTCATAATTAGCTGTCGATAATTGGTTGGAGATATATAAATTATACCTAAGTTTGAATTTTATATTCCGGGCTGTGGCTAACCTACTATGGTAAACTAAAAGTTGCCCTGCCGTTAGTCGCAGGGAACAATAAGCAAGTGAGCATAGCTTCGGTTCCTCCTTATGGATATTTTTCAGGAGTACGGTATTGAGTACCTGTACCACATGACTTATATAAATAACCTTACCTCTATCATTACGAATGGATTGTTGTCACATAATGAAGCCTATAGGAGAGGATTAATAGAAGTAGATATTTCTGATCCAGATGTTCAAAATAGAAGAGCTAATCGAACAATTGACAAAATACCACTACATGAATATGTTCCGCTGTATTTTTCACCCAGAAATCCAATGCTGTATAGGAGGAAACAGCATCAAGATGACATTGTTATTTTGGGAATTGAGCCACAACTTTTATTAGAAACAAATGTTATCTTTTCTGATGGAAATGCAGCGGCAGGGGAGACTCGGTTCTACCGGGGCGCGCAAATGCTTAACCAGTTGCCTTGGAATGTAATCTGGGCGCAATACTGGAATGATTTCGAAGATGGTAAGCGCATGAAGTGTGCAGAGATACTTGTTTACCCGACGGTAGCGCCCAATAGGATCAAAGCAGTATTTTGCCGTTCCCAGAAGCACAGCAACGTTATCCTTGCAGCTATACAGAGAACTGATATTATAGGAATGGTGTATCCAGATTTATATTTCTAGTCATGCTACATTACACAGATACCACAGTTTTCAATGTCAACACGCAAACGATTGTTAACACAGTTAACTGCGTTGGTGTAATGGGTGCTGGCTTGGCTCTAGAGTTTCAGCTAAGATTTCCAGAAATGGAAAAAGACTATGTAGAGCGATGCAGGAAAAAAGAGGTTAAAACTGGAAAGCCTTATCTTTACAGAAATTATGGGAATGTTTGGATTCTTAACTTCCCGACAAAGGATCACTGGAAGTATCCCTCTAAAATTGAATGGATAGATGAGGGACTTAAGTATTTCTCCATTAACTATCAGAAAGGCGGCATTACTTCGATCGCTTTTCCTAAGTTGGGATGTAGTCATGGTGGACTTGATTGGGGTGATGTATCCCCTTTGATGGAAAAATATCTGGGAAACCTCGATATTGATGTATTTATTTGTTTAGATCAAGAAAAGGAAGCAACAGGTGTAGAGGGTTCAATGGTTAGTTTGGTCAATAATATTGAGAGCTTTGGATGGGATAAAGAACTTAATCTCAGATCTGATATCAGAAAAAAAATAATTCATGCCTTACCAATTAGAAGATTTCGAGAGTTAGGAAAAATTGAAGGTGTTGGGAAGCAGACATATAATGATATGTTTAGCTTCTTATATCAATCCGTAAAGAAATTTGAGTTTGAGAAAGATAAGCCTAAATCTGCTAATACATTGCAACTTCAGATTCTGGACACAATTACTGAAGAAGAGAACTGGCAAGAATCTACCAATCAGTTAAGTTCTCAATTAGAAGCAGTAGGTTTTTATGAAGAACGCACTGAGATAAACACTACTCTTACTACAGAGGAGAATCTAGGGGCTTCTGCAAGTCAGTTAAGTTCTCCATTACAAGCGGAATCTACTGCTGAAGAACAGAGAATTATGGGTGCTTCTTGTAATGAAAATTATGATGCTTTCCTGATAATTCTGCCCTATATAGAACAAGCTCTTAGTACAGAGCGTACAAAAGATGAAATTTCTGAAATGTTTAAGCTTCCTAAAAAGTTGGTAGGTGAGTGGTTGGAAGCGGCAGAAAAACTTGGTAAAGTTAAAAAGCTTACACGTCCTGTTAGGTACGTTGCAACGTCGAATCAGTTGCAACAGCAATTAGAGTATGAGTTTGCGGTATAAGCTGTAAACAGGCTAATAACCGTGTTGCATAAGCTGTTAACTATCTATCTAAATTACTCGTTTACCGCAATATCAAATTGAGGCAGATTCTGTTAAAATGACAGGTGGCGATCAACTGTGATGAATAGATCAAATTCTGATTCTGGAAGGTTAAGAAGTTGACCATTTTTGACAAGAGGCACTAGGAGCAAGTGTTAGTAAAATTAATATTGATCAACTGCTTACCCTTTAAAATTGTACCAAAAAGTCTTAGGCTAAATTAGTCCCCAAAAATGATCAATTCTCAATGCCTACTGCTTCTCTTAACGAAATTGTTCACGCGGCCCTAAGTGGTCAAGTGGTTTCTTTTCCCACGGATACAGTTCCCGCTTTAGCGGTTTCTCCCCCCTATGCTGCCTTAATTTTTGCCGCTAAAAAACGGACTTTTGATAAACCTTTAATTCTCATGGCGGCCTCAGCAGCAGATTTATGGGATTATGTCAAGGGAAGTCAGGAAGAAAGGGAAATTTGGCAGCAAATGACCGAAAAACACTGGCCCGGCTCCCTAACTTTGGTTTTACCCGCTTCTGAAAAAGTACCAAAAGTTCTTAACCCGAAGGATCCTAGCACGATCGGGATCCGAGTTCCCGCTCATGCGATCGCAAGAGAAATTCTCGGTCGAACTGGTGTTTTAGCGACCACAAGTGCTAATCTGTCAGGACAAGAGCCTTTATTAACTCCATCCGCGATTATGACTACTTTTCCCTCGGTGACGGTGTTAGCGCCCACAGAAAGGCAAGCATGGGGAATAATCAATAGTGGACAACCCTCCACTGTCGCGCGTTGGCAATGTCAAGGATGGGATATCTTACGACAAGGGGCAGTTTTTCTGTAAATATGGACGATATTGACGCTTTAAAACGGGAATTACAGCAAACTCGCCTCGCTTATCACCTGGCCGTGGCAATTAATCACCTCAAAAGCAGTTTTTTGGGACGGGTTGCCCACGAATTGCGATCGCCATTGAGCAGTATGATCAGTCTCCATCAACTGATTCTCGCCGATCTTTGCGAAAGTCCAGCCGAAGAAAGGGAATTTATCGCCCAAGGACAACTGGCGGGCCGTAAACTGATGGCAATGCTCGATGAGATGATTAATCTCTCCAAACTAGAGTCGGGTACTATACCTCTGGAGCGAGAAATTTTTTCTTTAACTAAACTTTGGGAAGATTGGGCAAGTTTAACCTATTTACAGGCAGCTAATCGCAATATTAAGCTTAAATTTAGCCCTTTAACCGATGATATTGCTATTATTGCCGATTATCAGCGTTTATCCTCCGCTCTTGTCCTTCTCGTTGATGCAGCGATCGCTAACTTAGCGAGTGGCTCTATTTGTATCTCGGTAAGCACTCTTTGCGAGAAAAAAGTCACTATTGTCCTAGAATTTCCGGGGGAAATCCCTCTCTGGCAAATGCCAGAAATTTCCCCTTTGAGTTTAGAATCAAAGCCAGAAGAAGTCAAACAATTTACCCAAGCTCTCGGTCTTTCTCCCGGTCTTAAATTCCAGTTAGCGAAAGGCATTATCGAAGTATCGGGGGGGGAAATGAGCTTAGATCAAATCGATAACAATAGTCAGGACAAGCTCACACGGATCGTTTTTTCTTTACCTCGATCGCTGGATAGGAAAACTCCTCGGTATAACGATTAAATAATACCATCGTCGTCGTGGCATTGCTTTGGAAACCAATGTGCTGGTAAAATTTTTCTTGATTAGTAGTCATCAAATAGACTCTTTCCACCCGATTTATTCGGGGATGGGCCAAAACTGTTTCTACTAATTTACGCCCTAAACCGGCTCCCTGATAATCGGGATGAACAATCACATCCCAAATAGTTGCCCGATAAATGCCGTCAGAAATGGCGCGAGCAAAACCAATTAATTGCCGCTCATTCCACACCGTCACCACTGGATCACTATAGTCAATTGCGGTTGCTAAATCTTCCAAACGGCGATCGATTGCCCAAAATGCGGTTAAATTAAATAATTCTCGTAGTTGCAATAGATCTATCTTGCTTTTATCCTCGTCAAACTGAATCTGACTACAATCAATCATGATATTTCCTTAGTCTAAGACTAAAAAATAGGAGAAGATATTTTTCCGAGAAAGAGGATTCACGCTCGATCGGACTGATTATGAGCAATTTCCCCTAATCTATCTATGTGTTTGATTATACTCAATGCCTCAGATAATCTCTAGTTGATTTATCGTGATTTCTTGACAAGTTATTAATCAGTGATCGGGAGTCGGTCGTCAGTGTTCAGGAGTCAGGAGGAGATAGGGTTTTGGGGTGATAGGGTTTTGGGGTGATAGGGTGATGAGACAGCTTCCCCACTTCCCCACTACCCCACTTCATAATTCATCATTCATAATTCATCATTTATAATTCCCACACCAATGCTTAACCATCAAAGATCTTCGCCAGTGTCTGTCATTTGTTTAGGGGAAATCCTCTCTGATCTAATTGCCGATCAAAGCGAGCGCTCTATAGAGCAAGTGACTTCTTGGACAACCTATGCCGGGGGTGCGCCGGCAAACGTGGCCTGTGGATTGCGAAAATTGGGCATAAATTCGGCTTTTATCGGTTGTGTGGGCAAAGATCAACGAGGGGAACAGTTAATCGCCTTGCTAGACGCTCTCGGAGTCGATACCACTGGTGTACAGTATCACCCCACCCTACCCACCCGACAAGTTTATGTCACCCGCGATGCTGGGGGAGACAGACATTTTGCGGGTTTTGGCGGCATTAAAACGACGGATTTTGCCGATACTGCCCTTAATGGTGACTTATTAGCCGAAAATATCTTTAAAAATGCCGATTATCTAGTTATGGGAACCCTAGGGTTAGCCTATCCCCCGGCGAGAGCGGCGATGATGCGCGCCCTCGAATTAGCTAAAATTTACGGGGTGAAAGTATTGATCGATATCAACTGGCGGCCGGTTTTTTGGCCTAATCTTGAGGCCGCTCCTGATCGGATTCGAGATTTTATCTTCCGGGCCGATTTGCTCAAATGTAGCGAGGAAGAAGCAGCATGGTTATTTGGCACTGATACCCCCGTCAGAATATCATCACAATACCCCAATTTAGGGGCAATTCTGGTTACTGGCGGCGCAAAAGGTTGTAAATATCATTTAGGCGAAAATAGCGGCACTGTTGAGGCTTTCCCTGGGGAGGTAGTGGATACAACCGGGGCAGGAGATGGCTTTGTGGCGGGTTTTTTAGCTCGTGCTAGTCTTGGAGGCGATCAAATCGGGGAAAATGCCGATTTAGCGCGTAATGCGGTGATTTATGCCTGTGCGGTGGGGGCAATGGTGACAAGGGCGGCAGGAGCGATCGCATCCCAACCGACTCGGGAACAGGTGGAGGAGTTTCTAGCGGCCTTTGACTCCTAGAAATTATACTAAATCCTGTTTAAAAAGTATAGGAGAGAAGGGGGGGGGAAACAATCCATAACTGGGTTTTTAAAGTTAGATCGGCAGTTAATCACAGGATTAAAAACGGATTTAGTATTATTTGCCAGTTTTTTGGTCAAACCAGTCTAAAACCCGATTCCATGCCCACCAGCGATCGCTATCGCCCCACTGACGCTGACAGGATAAACTGCTGATATAACCCACATGACCACCGTGGTTGGTTAAGAGTAGATCGACGTGGGGATTATCGGCGATCGCTGCTTGCAGATCGGGAATAACTGCGGGGGAAAAGAGGGGATCATCGGCCGCGTAGAGGATAAAAGTGGGTTTAGTTAAATAGGGTTGAAAGGGCAAGGGACTACTAGCGGCATAATAGTCAAAAACTGTCTTAAATCCTAAGTTTTTAATCACTAATTCTCGATCGAATCCGGCAATCGTGGTGGCGCGAGTAATTGCTTGGGGATCGATATGATCGGGATGAGCTTGATGGATGCGTTTGGCTAACTTGCGTAATTCCCTGGCGATCGCTTTTTCCAAATGTTTCCCCCAGGGATCCTGGACGAGATAGGATAAAGAACGATTAGAGTCTAAATTAGGACAAATTACCGCACCACCACCGATATCGACGGGATCGATCCCCATATCTTCCTGATTCTCTACCGATTTAATTCCCCACAGGGCCAATTGTCCCCCCAGAGAGTAACCTGTGAACCAAAAAGGAGCAGGACAGCCCATTTTTTGAGCTTGGGCGGCAATATGAATGAAATCTAGCCCTTCATAGATGCCATCGGAGGTGAGAGTCGGGGATAATTCGGCTGTCTTACCGTGGGCGCGCCAATCGAAGAGGACGACTGCGTAGTTTCTCGCTACGGCTTTTCTGCCTAAAATTCTTAAAAACCATTGATTATCTAAGTCTCCCGTGATGCCGTAGGTCCCGATAATGGTTCCCTTCGCTTGTGGGGGAATGGAAAAAATCCCGTAGATGGGGACGGCATTGGCCCCGGTGAAAATGGTTTCTTGATAGACTGGTTCGGGAATAGCGATCGTATTTTGCCAGGTTTCTCGCGCTTTTAGGGACACATAGAGAGTCATGGCAAAACCGTTTTTCAGCAATGGGGGCGGAGTGTAGGTGAGATTATCAGTCTTCGTCCTAGGATGGGCAATCATAGCAGCACAGGGGAATCAAAAAGTCAAGAGGGGGAGACAAAAATTAACTTATCGAAAATTTGGGTTAAAACCCCGTCGTTTTACGACGGCTTTAAGCTACAATGGAAAAAGCGATAACCAAGCTAAAAACTGAACCTTGACCACAGATAGTAGGGGGTTTCGTTCAG
>NZ_SFBY01000227.1:0-8466 GCF_007095505.1 Microcystis sp. M_QC_C_20170808_M3Col | reverse complement strand
ATCAAGGTCGCCGGAGGACATTCGGAGACTTTAAACGGACGTAGAGGAAAGCGTAAGACTTCTGTTAAAGAAGCAGCATCCCGTGAAGCGTCAACCCCATTCAGCGACCATTCTAAAAAAGTGGCGTGGTGAGGAATCGCCGTCCGTTTTACGGCGGCGAGGATGTCAATTCTCAGTAAACTAGCGGAATTAGTTCTCGATATCACCGACTTTGAAGAGGGGGAACCCTCCGTAGTCGAAATTGCCAAACTCTTGCAAAAGGGTTTCGATATCGAAAAGATTACCAAGAAATTTTATCAGGAATTTCAGCGAGAGCATTTACAGTTCCTCCCCTTTATCCAAGGAATCGATCGAGAAAGCGATCGAAAATGGTACACTTCCGTTATCCTCAACCGTTTAATGTTCGTCTATTTCCTGCAGCGCAAGGGATTTATCGACAACGACTTCAACTATCTGCAAAATCAATTACAAGCAAGTCAACGACGGGGAGAAAATTTATTCTATCGTCAGTTTCTGCAAACCCTATTTTTTCAAGCATTCGCAAAACCGGAATCCCAACGAGACGCATCTGTAACTGCATTGGTGGGAAAAGTCAAATATCTTAACGGAGGATTATTTCTCCAACATCCCCTCGAAAATCGTTATCAAAACATTTGTATTGATGACCAAGCATTTGAGAATATCCTTGATTTATTCTCCCGTTACTCTTGGAACCTTGACGACACTCCGGGGGGACGGGATGACGAAATTAACCCCGATGTCTTGGGATATATCTTTGAAAAGTATATCAACCAAAAAGCTTTTGGTGCTTACTATACCCGTCCGGAGATTACTGAATATCTCTGTGATAGGACGATTAATAAATGGATTGTCGAGAGAAGCAATCAACTTTATCCCCGCAAACAATTTGCCAGTATTTCTGAACTACTAATCAATCTCGATTCTCCCCTCTGTGAGATTTTGATTAAAGATATTCTTCCCCAGCTTTCTATTTTAGACCCTGCCTGTGGTTCCGGCGCTTTTTTAGTGGCTGCGATGAAAACTCTCATCGCGATTTATAGCGGGGTAATTGGAACAATTGAACTGCGAGGAGACAGCAAGTTAAAACAGTGGTTAGCAGCAGTAAGAAAATCCCATCCTTCCCTCGGATATTACATCAAAAAACGGATTATTTCCGATAACCTCTACGGTGTCGATATCATGGAGGAAGCGACAGAAATCGCAAAACTGCGTTTATTTCTCGCTTTAGTTGCTGCCGCGCAATCGGTGACGGAATTGGAACCCCTACCGAATATTGATTTTAATATCATGTCGGGAAATTCCCTCATCGGATTGATTCGCGTGGACGAAAAAAGTTTTAATCTCATGGGAGAGGAAAATATCCTACAATCTCTCACCGCACAAAATTATCAAGCAATTCTCGCAGAAAAAAATCGCAGTATTGAATTATACAAGGAACACGCTTTCCAGTTGGGAGAAGTGGAGGGAACCCCCCAAGAAAACCGTCTCCAGATGTTACGCAATCACATCGAGGATGTTAACCGCGAATCTTTGGTGAAATTAAACCAAATTCTCCTAGATGAGTTTAGCGGTAAGTTGTCAATCAAGTACGAATCCGCACAATTAACGGGAAAAGCAAAGAAACGTTTACTAACTCTCTCCGATATGCAATCCCTGAAACCCTTCCACTGGGGTTATCACTTCGATAAACTGATTACGGAAAAGGGTGGTTTTGATGTGATTATCACTAATCCCCCCTGGGAAGTCTTTAAACCCCAAGCGAAGGAATTTTTTTCTCAGCATAGCGACTTGGTGACTAAAAATAAGATGGACATCAAGACGTTTGAAAAGGAACAGAAAAAACTGTTAACTAATCCCGAAATTGCTCAAGCATGGTTAGATTATCAAAGTCAATACCCCCACGTTAGTCTCTATTTTCGTTCCTCGGAACAATACAAAAATCAAATCTCTATTGTGAATGGTAAAAAGCAAGGGACGGATATTAATCTCTATAAGCTTTTTGTTGAACAATGTTTTAATCTCCTCCATCCCCAAGGTGAATGTGGAATGGTTATTCCCAGTGGAATTTATACCGATTTAGGAACCAAGCAACTGCGAGAAATGTTATTTTCTCAGACAAACGTGACAGGATTATTTTGTTTTGAAAATCGTAAAACAATTTTTGAAAACGTCCATAGAAGTTTTAAGATTGCTATCTTAACTTTTGAGAAAAATAAACAAACTCTGTCCTTTCCTGTGGAGTTTATGCGTCACGATGTTGAGGAATTACAACGTTTTCCCCATAAAGATAGTTTAGTAATTAGCGTCGATTTAATCCGCAAACTATCCCCCGATTCCCTCTCGGTAATGGAATTTAAACAGGATATAGATATTCAAATTGCCGAAAAAATGTCTCGTTTTCCCCTGTTAGGAGAAACCCTTCCCGATACATGGAATCTCAAGTTAACTCGCGAATTTGATATGACTAATGATAGTTATTTGTTTAAACAAGTCCCTACTCGTAATTGTGTACCATTAATACAGGGAAATATGTTTCATCAATTTAATAATAATTTAGCTGCCCCTAAATATTGGATTGATTTAGATGAGGGAAGAAAGAAACTTTTAGGAAAACAAGAAGATAAAGATCAAAAACTATCCTATCAAGACTATCGTTTAGTGCATCGAAGAATTGCCCGTAATACAGACCAAAGAAGTCTAATTGCTTGTATTTTACCTAAAAATAGATTTTGTGCTGATACTGCCCAAACTGTTAAAAATATTCTTCCTTACAAGGTTACAATTTATATCGCTACCCTTTTTAATTCATTTGTTAATGATTATCAAATTAGACAAAGAATAACTGCCCATTGTGATATACACTTTATGTGTTCTTTAAAAATTCCCCGATTAAAAGAGGGAGATAGATACTTTGAGGAGATAGTGGAAAAGGCAGCGAAATTGATTTGTGTAAGCGAGGAATTTGACGAATTAGCGAAAGAAGTGGGAATAGGTTCCCATAAAAATGGAGTAACAGAGGAGACAGAAAGGGCAAAAATTAGGGCTAAACTAGATGCAATAGTAGCCCACTTATATGAATTAAATGAGATAGAATTTCAGCATATATTAAGTACCTTTCCCCTCGCTTCCGAAAGCGTCAAAATTGCCACCCTCAAAGCTTACCAAAACCTGTAGGGGAAGTGGATTTTGACCGATTTTCAGGGAAAAAGTACCTAAATTTTCCCCTGGATCACTGCAATTGCTGGCACTTTTTGATGTCAAAAAAGTCCAAAAGTGTTATCCGACAAGGTTTTTAGATTTATTCAGCAAACCTACTTAAAATTATTAGACTATTGTTCTCAAAAAACCGCAGACAACCCCAATTTTCCGAGCGATAAACTGGAGAGAGCCATTATCGGGTAAAAAGCGGCCAATACCCGATAAATATCGGCAATTTTAGCGAATCTCTGCCTTCATCCGTTCAAGGGTTTGCTGCATTTGGTCGAACATCATTTGGGGAGTCATACCAAATTGACCTAATTGGGTTTTTAGCTGTTCTACGGTCATTTGGGCGGAAAAATCCTCAGATAACTCAAAACGCTTCATAAATATCTTGTAGCGTTCCATTAACTCCTCCATCCTATCGATAAAGATTATTTTACCCTCTCGATCGAATTTCCCGTACTCGCTGCCTAGTTGTGTGAGGGACTGGTAATCTTCAAATAGCTGTCTAGCTTCCTGTTGAACCACTTCTGAGTCAAAGAATCCCATAATCTTAAAACTGCTTATCGTCGATAGTTATTCTCTCCCCTATTTTATTTTAGCCGGGGAAAAGTCTAGCTCCAGTCGATTTACGGATTACCGTATTGGGGAAATCGAGAACTTGACAAACGGCCCTCTCGTCGCGGTTTAACCGTTGCCCCAGGAAGTTTAAGATAAAAAGTGAAAAATCAAAAACTGTCCTTTAACTGCCCCACAGTGGCTATTTCGAGCAATTTGGGCTTGCAGCCCTTATAATTTGCCAAAACGACGATGACGACCCTGATAATCTTTTAAAGCGTGGTGAAATTGCACTCGATCGAAATCGGGCCAGAGGGTGTCAGTAACGTAGATTTCCGCGTAGGCCATTTGCCAGAGTAAAAAATTACTAATTCGCATTTCCCCACTACTGCGAATTAACAGGTCTGGGTTAGGAATCCCAGCAGTATAAAGATACTGTTCAAAGAGAGATTCATCGATCGCTTCTGGGGAGACTAAACCCTGTTGCACCTCACGAGCGATCGCCCGACAAGCTTGCACGATCTCCTCTCGGCCACCATAATTAGTAGCCACCGTAAATTGAATACCGGAATTTTTGCTAGTTTCTGCGTGAGATTTAGCAATTTCCCGTCTTAAAGACTCTGGCAAGACTGATAAATTACCAATAAAGCGAATTTTGACATTTTGCTGCATCATTTCTTCTAATTCCCGTCGCAAAACCCGCTCGAATAGAGTCATTAAAAACTCGACTTCCTCGAGGGGACGACCCCAATTTTCTGTAGAAAAAGCATAAGCAGTTAAAGCGGGAATCCCCCAGTCACGACAACAGCGCAGCAAGTCTTTTAGTGCATCTACTCCCCGTTGATGGCCCATAATCCGCGGTAAACCACGACTTTTCGCCCAACGACCGTTCCCATCCATAATCACTGCGACGTGCTGAGGCAAACGGTTTTTATCTAAATCCGTAGGTAATTCTGGTGACAAGCTCGGTTTAAGAGTCATTTTCTATCTTTGGGGGTTGCGCTGGGCGAACGGGAGAATTTTTCTAAGATTAGACGACCTTTTAAGCCAATTGTACGCCCTAAACGTCCCCAACTCGGTGCGACCACTTCCCCCTCTCCCGACGGAGAAAACTTCGCTTCGAGAAGCTCTTTTAGTTTACTACTGGTTAAGGGCCGATCCAAATTACCCCCCGACGCGAGGGAAATCGAGCCAGTTTCCTCAGAAACCACAATACAGATACAATTATCTAGCCTTTCGGTAATGCCCATGGCCGCCCGATGACGGGTGCCTAATTGCCTAGAGGTACTGCGCTCCGATAAGGGTAGAATAACACCAGCGGCCACCACTCGATCGCCCCGAATAAATACGGCCCCATCGTGCAGTAAAGTTTTAGTCTGAAAAATAGTTTGAATTAATTCCTTAGATACTTGGCCATTGAGCGTCACCCCCGGATTGACAAACACCTTGGTGTCGAGATTGCCACTGGTTTCTAATACCATCAGCGCGCCGGTGCGATTTTGAGATAGATCCTTTACTGCGTCCACTAACTCATCAATGACATTATCGGTCTTGGGAGTGGGGGAACTTTTTTTAAATAATTCCCACACTTGACCTTGGCCCAATAATTCTAAAAAACGGCGGAATTCCGACTGAAAAATCACAGCAATCGCCACTGCTGCCCCCAAACTCAATTTTTCTAGGACTAACCCCAGCAAGCGCAATCCTAGGGCATCGCTAATCACCGAGGCCAGCATTAAGTAGATTAGTCCTCGCACCATCCAAAAGGTACGCCGCTCGCCGATAATTAGCAGCATATAGGTAAGGAGGAGAACTAACCCAAAGTCTAGGACTGACAGACCATGGCTGAGAATCCAGGACAATAACCGGCGAGGGTCCAGAAAAAAACCCGACATGGGGGACGATAGCGATGAGGTTTATATCAAGGAGAGTCGATTGGGTAAGCGGTCTTGACGCAGCAAATCCGCCAGATTTTCCCGTTCAAGGATCAGATTAGCTTCTCCATTTTGGACAATTACCGCCGCCGGACGGGGTAAGCGGTTGTAATTAGAAGCCATGCTGTAGTTATAGGCTCCCGTGGCTAAAACCACTACAATATCTCCCGGGTTGGTTTTCGGTAGCGTAATATCCTTAATTAGAATATCGCCAGATTCACAATGTTTTCCAGCTATTGTCACCACTTCCTGACATTCTTGACTCATTTTATTAGCGACCACGGCCCGGTAAACCGATTGATAGGTAATCGGTCGGGGATTATCGGACATTCCGCCATCGACGGCGATATAGGTGCGGATTTCAGGGATTTCTTTGCGATTACCCACTGTATAGGCCGTTACGCAAGCGGTGGCAATCAGAGAGCGTCCCGGTTCGGCAATGAGCAGGGGATAAGCGATACCTCTTTCCTGACAAGCTTTGGCCACTGCTAAGGACACCGCTTGCACCCATTCCTCGATACTTGGGGGGTCATCACTTTCGAGGTAGCGAATCCCTAAACCACCACCCACATTTAATTGCTCTAGGGGTAAACCCCGTTCTAAACCTAATTTAAACCAATCTGCCAACACAGCGGCTAAGTCTTGGTGGGGTTGACGTTCAAAAATCTGGGAACCGATGTGAGCGTGTAAACCTAGACAATTCAGCACCGGATGAGCTAAAACATAGTCAAATACCGCTTCGATTTGATGGGGGTCAAAACCAAATTTACTGTCTAAGTGACCCGTGCGAATATATTCGTGGGTGTGGCACTCGATACCGGGGGTTAAACGCAACAGGATCGGAATAGGGGTATCAGGACGATTTTCGCCTAATTTAACCAGATTTTCTAACTCTAGCCAGTTATCAACGATAATAATGCAGTTATGCTCGATCGCATATTCTAACTCGGCGATCGATTTGTTATTACCATGAAAGTAGATCGGCACATCGGTTTTATTGATCTGGTCTAAAGCGGTTAACACCGTGTGAATTTCTCCGGCCGACACCACATCAAAACCTAATCCCTCCCTAGCGACCACGGCCGATACAGCCAGGCAATTCCACGCTTTCGAGGCATAAATTACCCTAGATTCTCCGGGATAATGAGTCTGGAAACCTTGCAGGTATTGACGACAGGCTGTGCGGAGGGTGACTTCATCGACAATATACAAGGGTGAACCGAAACGTTCCACTAGAGTCGTGACATCACAACCAGCGATTTCTAGACAATCGCGGTTATTAACCTTGGCTGTCAGGGGGAACAGGGTTTGATTCGGAGATAGACAATCTTGATAGGCTAAATATTTTTGTCCGGAATTGCTGATTTTAGGTTCAGTTGATAGCATGATCGGTGTTTTTTGTCAAGAAATCGATAATTTTTGTGACAATCTCTGCCCATCACCGATTCAGTCAAGGGAATTTTGACCGTTGGTGATCTAGATAGCCAAAATAGTTCTCTCTTTCACTTTACGACAAGTTGTTATTTCTTTTCTGATAAGTAAAAACCCCTAACAGGATTTGCTAGGGGTTTTTATTGATCTGGGGGTTTAATTTATTTTATAGCAAAGACCAAGGTGCTTAGGACAATCCATCGCTGAAACCCTGTTCAGATAAGAGTTTGAAAATTGAAAGCGTCCTAAATAACCCATTATTTGCTATAGTTTCTCCTTGAGTGAACGATATAGCCAACGTGGTGCATAATTAGCCGTTTTCGCCATTATTAGATTATGTAACCGTCTTTTTGCTTCTTTCTTGTTCATTTTCAGTTTATTGGTGCTGGTGTTTTCGGATATTGTGGATTTTAGGGTTATTTCGATTAAACCCATTATTGAGGCTAGATTTCCCTTTTCTGATTGTGGAATCAGGGGGCTAATGGATTTTACCAAGGCTTCTTTGACTTTTTCCAATGCTTCCGATTGCATTCTTGATCGCATTTTGGATTCCAGTGCTTCTGGGTTTTCTGTCTCTAGAATCCATTGGTCATATTTCTGGGCGATTAATTTGCCGATTTTAGAGTCGGTTGGTTCGTTTGCAGATCACTGTGTAAACCCATAGATAGAGTTCTGTTCTGCATAGCTTAGAACCTACTCCTGTTTTCCATGCGATTGATTTTCCTGAGCTTATTTCGTCTTTGGTTCCTCCTATTCGGCGTTTGAATGCCCCGATTGATGAGAATCGCTCGAATGGGTAAACTAGGCTTAAGAGAATGGCTCTGACTCTTAATCCGAATCCGAATTGATCAAAGGTCTCGTTATAGGCTTTGAAGATTGGAGCGTTAACCAGTGAGTAGAGTTCTTTTTCAATTTCCTGTATCCATAGATCGTAATCTTCTATCATTTCCCCTAGCTTACGGGTGTAGTTGCTGATTCCTATTTGATATTGATGGGCTACGCTGTTTTTGTAGCGGTTGTCCCAATAGTTGTTTTTTCTTTTTCCCTGGTCACGTCCACTTAGCCAAGTGGGTAATAGGTGGTGATTCGGTAGTAGTGATGGCGGCTTAATCCTTTGCTTTGCTGTGCATTGTAGTCATGGATAAAATACCAAAAGGTTCCCCAACGTGATTCTCCATTTTTTTAGAGAAAGATAGACTCTCTCTCACCAGTCGAGAAATCCTTTGTCGAAAGGTATTATTTAATCTTTCAATATGATTAGTTTGACCAGTTTCTTGACCAACCGGTCGATGACGTTTACTGGGAATTACTGTCTTATAGG
>NZ_SFBY01000226.1:0-7214 GCF_007095505.1 Microcystis sp. M_QC_C_20170808_M3Col | reverse complement strand
AAATTCAGGGACTTTTTCCCTGAAAATTAGGTAATTGACCACCTGAAAATGGGTAAAACCCCACACCCCACACCCCAACCCCCAACCCCCAACCCCCAACCCCCAACCCCCAACCCCCAACCCCCACCGAAAAACTTTTTCAGCAGACCCTAGATAAGTATTTTGACTCACGCCCCTTCCTCTTTTGAGACGTTGTGACACTTGGGGTGCGGAATCTCGGTTACAAAAAGTAACAGTATGTGAAAGCCTTGGGAATCAAGCACTTTCGATGGCTAAAATGCAACTTTTGTGTCAATTATCACCTTTTATTTATTGTGGGGATTGCTATCAAGTGGGAAGTCTGCTACTCTCATGACAGATTTTTATTCGCAGGAAAGATAACTATGGCATATCCCAACGATCAACAAGGTAAAGCACTTCCTTTCTTTGCTCGTTTCTTGTCCGTAAGCAAAGAGGAATCTTCCATCAAGTCTCCTTCCCCTGAGCATGAGATGGCCGCCACATACAAATTCCCTTCTGACTGGGAAGATTGGTAATGATTTGGTAGTAGTGCCGTAGGAAGATTTTTAAACTCAGAGCACTTGAGTAATTACCCGTACAGACAAAAAGCTAAAGGAGCCACTAAGCAAGGCTTGCAGCCAAAAAAACAGCACGTTGAGATCCTCAGAAGTGCTGTAAAGTAACTTTAGTAATTACTCAAGAAAAAAACAAATACTGCAATTAGTTAAGCAAAAGCAAGACTTTTTGCAGTATTTTATTGAGATTCCGATCAATAAAAATTAACCCAAAAGCCTTAAAATGTGTTAACCTACAGGAATTTCCCACTGATATGAAAGAATCGCCTAAAGTTGTTTTATTGTTGACCCATAGCGGCGATTTTTTCACCATTGACCGCGTGGCTGAGGCGATAGAAAAAAAAGGAGCCACAGCTTTTCGCTTAGATACCGATAAATTTCCCTTAGAGGTTCAATTAGCAGCCCAATTTAATGGTAAAAAAAGTTTTTATCAATTAACCTATAACCATCAATCTATTGATAGTGAACAGGTGCAATCTGTTTGGACAAGACGTATTTGGCAACCTGAACTAACAGGGGATTTAGCTCCTCAGTTTCGGGAGGCTTGTGTGCGAGAATCCCAGACGACTTTGTCCGGTTTTTGGGATAGTTTAAGGTCAGCGCGTTGGTTAGATAATTTAGCTAAAATTGAGAGGGCTAAAAATAAGTTATTACAACTTCGTTTGGCCTCAGAAGTTGGCTTAATTATTCCCCCTACCTTAGTTACCAATAATCCTGATGCTGCCCGGGAGTTTTTTTCCCAGGTTCAGGGACGAATGGTGAGTAAATTGTTAACTGCGATCGCCCACAGCATGGAATCGCCGGAATTTTTTCTTTATACCAGTAGGGTGAAAGCAGAAGACCTTGAGGAAGCGGAATCTTTACGCTATTGTCCTATGGTTTTTCAAGCGGAAATTCCCAAACAATTAGAATTGAGAGTTGTCGTGGTTAATGGACAGACATTTGTGGGAGCTTTAGAATCTTCTCAGTATAATAATTCTGCCGTAGATTGGCGAAGACCGGGTATTGATCCAGGTGCTTGGCAACATCATACTTTACCCGATTCACTATTGCAGCAACTTCAGATTTTTATGGCTAATTTAGGGTTGAATTTTGGGGCGTTTGATTTTATCTTAACTCCCGGGGGAGAATACGTTTTTTTAGAAGTTAATCCGGGTGGTGAGTGGGGAATGTTAGAACGGGATTTAGATTTACCTATTTCTCAGGCGATCGCCGATTTTTTAGTATGCTAAAAATCAAACCAAAACCTAATCAGGATTTTGAGGATTTTAGGATTATCAAGATTCTCAATCCAAAATCTAATCAGGATTCTCAATCCAAAATCATCAAGGAGATTTATGACCGTTTTACTTGTTACTTTTAGCCACGATAATGAAAGTATTCCTCTGGTAATCAAAGCCATAGAAACGATGGGTAAAAAAGCCTTCCGTTTTGATACTGATCGCTTCCCTACAGAGGTGAAAGTTGATCTTTACTCAGGCGGTCAAAAAGGCGGAATTATTACCGATGGAGAACAAAAATTAGAGCTAAAAGAAGTTTCTTCTGTTTGGTATCGACGCATGAGATACGGACTAAAATTACCCGATGGGATGGATAGTCAATTTCGCGAAGCTTCTCTTAAGGAATGTCGGTTAAGTATTCGAGGAATGATTGCTAGTTTATCTGGCTTTCATCTTGACCCAATTGCTAAGGTAGATCATGCCAATCATAAACAATTGCAGTTACAAGTGGCGCAACAATTAGGTTTATTAATTCCGGGGACTTTAACTTCTAATAATCCTGAAGCTGTCAAGCAATTTGCTCAGGAGTTTGAAGCAACAGGAATTGTGACTAAAATGCTTTCTCAATTTGCTATTTATGGAGACAAGCAAGAGGAAATGGTTGTTTTTACCAGTCCTGTTACTAAGGAAGACCTAGATAATTTGGAAGGTTTGCAATTTTGTCCCATGACTTTTCAGGAAAACATTCCTAAAGCTTTGGAATTACGCATCACTATCGTCGGTGAACAAATATTTACGGCGGCGATTAATTCCCAACAATTAGACGGCGCTATCTACGATTGGCGAAAAGAGGGAAGAGCGCTCCATCAACAATGGCAACCCTACGATTTACCGAAAAATATTGAAAAGCAACTACTAGAATTAGTGAAATATTTCGGTCTTAATTATGGCGCAATTGATATGATTGTCACACCAGATGAACGTTATATCTTTTTAGAAATTAATCCCGTTGGTGAGTTTTTCTGGCTAGAACTTTATCCTCCTTATTTTCCTATCTCCCAGGCAATCGCTGAAATCCTCGTCAACGCATAAACCAACTAATACAGAGTCAGAGTATCTTATCGCAATTATCCTATCTGGTGAGGGACAGAAGTTATCGCTTTTCAATTAGGAATGGGGAGCGGAGAACAGGGAAGAAAACTGGCGTACCTGATGACTCTGAATACCGCTATAAGTGTCACCGATGGGAGTGCGGGTGAGGTGAGGATTTGACTTGAGTAAGACGGCAATATATGTTACTATCACAGGGTAATCGCAGCTATATTGAAAAAGCTGCTACTCAAAACTAGGAACGACCATGAATTATCCCAATACCGAACAAAGTAAAGCAATCCCCTTCTTTGCTCGTTTTTTATCTGCGGACCAAGACGAGGCTCCGACTCCTGATTCCCCCCCCGATTCTGAACCCGCTCCCGTTTGGACTTGGAAATGGCCTTCTGACTGGGAAGATAGTTAATTAATTTAAAGATTGTTTTCAGTAATTCAGACAGAAAACAACCACCGCCATAAGTCAAGCAGGAGTAAGATTTATAGCGGTTTTTTGTTCTATTTAGAGTTTGCTAAACAAGTCAATTTGCCAGTGGAGGCAGCAGGGTAGAGGAGGGAGAAAGTGCTTAGTCAACTCAAAACTACTCTTCAGCAATTTCGACTTCTTTGGGAGCAACGGGTTCTTCGGCAGCAATTTCTACTTCAATAGCCTTTTTTAGGTTAAGTTTTAGAACTTGAGAAATTGGTAAACCTTCCACCTCATTAATCAGATATTCTTGAGTTTCTGTTTCACGACGCTTGAGATAGACTGTTTTTAGCAGTGCCTCAATGCCATAACCCGTCACAATGTCACCAATAATGGTAGAGAGGCCTAAGACCCCAAGTCCACCAATTAGTCCCAGAGGACCGCCTAACCCAAAAAGTGCGTAAATCATAGGATAGGCAGTAACGCTGGATGCGGCAACGGCAATAATGAAAATAATACCGGGGAGTCCCAGAGAAGCAAGTTTTTGAACAACTTCATCCAGAGAAATTCCCCAGGAGACAAGTTTTTTGTTGATTTCTGCGGGATTAATTCCCAGAAAATCATTGGGAATGACCGTTTCAGTAGTTTCCGTCATTGATGAGACTCCTAAAATCACTAAGTTGGATTGGTTGGTCGGGATTTCAGTCATATGTCAAGCCTAATTGAGATGTTCTTAACCTGACTTTTAAAACCATTATATATCAGCTTGTAGGATGCGTTAGGCGATAATAATCTTGACAACCGCCGTAACGCACCACTTTTAAATTTTTGAAATACCTGATAAGGGTTAAGAAAAACTTTTCGATCTACTTAATTTCCAGACCAAGACTTTCTCTCTTGCTTCTATCAGATCCATGCCGATTTTTTCTAAAACTCGCTTTGAGGCTATATTATCGGGAGCGCAGCCAGCGGTCACTGTTTGCATACCAGGTTGAGAAAGTGTCCAGTCCATCATTGCTTTTGTCGCCTCAGATGCGTAGCCTTGTCGTCGATATAACGGCGCTACTTGATAGCCAATTTCTACAGCATCTGTGGGTAAACCTGTGACATCAGGAATAATTTTGATCATCACATGACCAATAAGGGTATTTTCTGTTTGATGAATAATTAAACTCCCCCACCCCCACTCATTTTGTAAGGGGAATTGCAGCAAAATATTCGCAATATCAGGGAAAGCTTGAATCAAATCTTGTTCGGCCCAGTCAGCAGCAACTTTTACCCCCAAAATTGTTGCTAATTCATCGATACTTATGATTGCCGCTTTCATAAGTTCAAGCTTTAAGGGGACTAAATATAATCGTTCCGTCACCAGTTTTTCCAGTGCTTTCATTTGATAAAATTCCTATACCAGTTATCAGTTATCAGTTATCAGTTATCAGTTATCAGTTATCAGTTATCAGTTATCAGTTATCAGTTAGTAGCTTGTTAATCAACTTACCCAGCAAAAACCTCATTCTCTAGTTCTCCTGAGAGGGGGAAGTCTGAAAAATTTTCCCTACCCCCCACACCCTGTCTCACTTTCAATCTGTTTGTCAACCCATTAGCTATATTCTCACCCATTTTAAGGTTTTTGGGTCTTTATCATAATGATAATTAAAACCATCTTTGGCAGTAATGATTTTACCTAAACTGGCTCGATTACGAACGCTACTTAAAGAATAATCAGTTAGGGACTGCATTTGTTGATGGGACAAACCTTCAGTTATTTCAGAAACTCCGGCAATTTCCGCATCATGCTCAGTTTTAACCTCAGACAAAGTCTCTATTTTTACCGCCGAAAAATTTTCTGATTTTTTTGACATCATCACTATGTTATTAACTTTTTTGCGCTGATAATCTTCTACCGTTGACAGCTGCCAATGGGAATTTTCTGTTAACTCTAAGACCCATCGATGATAATTAAATAAACTTTCCCGATGACCAACACTAATAAAAGTGGTTTTACTTTCCTGTAATTGCTGATATAAGCTGGCTTCATTTACCAAATCTAAAGCGCTGGTTGCTTCATCTAAGATAGTAAAAGTGGGTTTAGTGATTAATAGTCGAGCAAAAGCTAGTCTTTGCTGTTCTCCGAGGGATAAAATCTGTTCCCAATTGACTTCTTTGTCTAAGCTATTTTTGTCAGTTAATAAATGTTGAAGATTGACTTTTTTTAAGATATTTTCTAATTCTTCATCCCTCAGTTGCTCATTGGTATGGGGATAAAGTAATTGCTGGCGTAAACTGCCAAGAATAATATAAGGACGTTGGGGTAAAAATAACATTTCAGCTAAAGGAGGACGTACTAAACGACCACTACCAGCTTTCCATAAACCGGCGATTGCTCGTAACAAGGAACTTTTTCCTCGACCACTCGGACCAATAATGAGTAGGCTTTCTCCCAAAGGGACAGAAACCGATAAATTCTCCACAATTACCTTTTCATAATCGGGAGTTTGTAGGGTAAAATTTTCAAAAGCTAGACGATTATCTTCCAGGGTGGTAATGCGACTTAAGTTTTTCGGATCTTCACTGGCAACTTTTAAGGCATCTGTCAAGGTAGCTAACCGTTCAATATAACTTGAAACTTTACCCGATGTTCCCCATTCAGTAATTAATTGTCCCAAGGCATTAGAAAAAAGGAAACAGCATAAACTCGCTTGACTAATTTCCCCATAATCGATTTCGTTTTTAATAAACATGGGGGTCAAAATAAACATTGAAAATACACTAATCGCTGACTGATAACCCCGATTAAAAAGATTATTAAACCGTTCCCAATTTATCAGTTTTTCCGAGCTTTGAATAACCCGTTGAAAACGGCCTTCAATGATTTTTTCTTCCTGCTCTTCTCCCTGAAAAAAAGCAATGGATTCGGCGTGGTTACGCACATGGGTTAAAGCATAATTATAATCAGCTTTATTATTAAGCTCAGATTGATTAATTTTGTTTAATTCTTGAGTTAGATAAATTGCTATTAAATTTCCTGCGATCGTATAAATTATTAGATAAACCGCAATTTGCCGAGAAATTGTCCAAAGAATAATCGCAAAAGTAATCATTTGTAACCCTTTTTCCACGAAGGTAATTAAAAACCTCATGGTCATGGTCGTAATTGGTTCAATTTCTTGAGATAATCTTTGATCGGGATTTTTTAAAGCTGAGGTAAAATCAATGTTATAATAAGCGCGATGATTGAGATATTTTTTAACGGTTTGTTTCGTTAACCACTTATACCAATCTAAGGCTACTTTGCGACGAATAAATTGAGAAAAAGCAAATAACCCCGTTGTTAATATAATCAACAAACTGGATAACCACAGCGTATTTAGATATTTAGAAAGATCTCTATCTTCAATAATAATATCGAGTACATAACGATTCCAGTAGCTACTAAAAGCTTCTACCCCCACCGTTGCCAAGATACTTAAAAGGATCAAAGCTGACATTCCCCAAGAAATGATCACATCTCCAAAGGCACGTCCATTTAACTCCGTTGGATACCAATAGGGTTGAGCCACAATTTTTAGGCTTTCCCAAAATTGACCAAATAGTGAAAAGGGATTCTTGGAGGACTGGTCGGACACCACAGGGTTTTCCGTTGCTTTTTTAGTGGTATATTGGGACATCTACATCCAATTGGTGGTTACTCTACTGTTCTCTTGACAACTCAATATCACATTGTAGCGGGAGAATTACCTCTTGTTGTCTTTTGATAACATTTTTATCTCGAAGATGAAAGTGACCTTTGACATCCTCACCGCCGTAAACGGACGGTGATTCCCAAACCTCACGATTTAGGTTTCTGCTTCTTTCCCTTGCGGGGTTCCGCACCTGCCTTAACAGAGTAAATCTGTTCTGGTCTTA
>NZ_SFBY01000225.1:0-9725 GCF_007095505.1 Microcystis sp. M_QC_C_20170808_M3Col | reverse complement strand
AACCAGATTTTTCTTGGTTTTGTTATAAGTTTTCTTAATATTTTTTGAGAAGCTTTTTGTATCAAACAATACCAAACATTATGGCGATCGCCTTAAATCCAAACTTTTCCATCTACTGACATTAGATAGGGTGCGTTACATTTCATTAACGCACCCTATCAGATCGCACTGAAACAATCCAGTAGGGTGTGTTAGCGTCAGCGTAACGCACGAATTTTGAACATTAGGTAAGGTGCGTTACATTTCATTAACGCACCCCACAAGATCGGCGATCGCACTTTATCTCGCCTACATCTTCCCATGATTGATGTCCTCAGTTGAGCTTATCTATTGCCCTATTTTAGCTGTGTCAGTCCAGTAGGGTGTGTTAGCGTCAGCGTAACGCACGAATTTTGAACATTAGATAAGGTGCGTTACATTTCATTAACGCACCCTACAAGATCGGCGATCGCACTACAAGATCGGCGATCGCACTGCATTAGGGAACGCACCCTAAAGCTACGGGTTTACCGGTGGATGGGGTTTAGCTTCGTATATATGAATTAACTGAGATCCTGGATAATCTTCAGGTTGATCTAAACATTCTTGGTCAAGATCTTTACAGATTGTTTCCAGTATCAACTTCAAGATATTAAATTCAGTCGTTTCTTTGAAAACCATGACTCCGGGATATTCTGAGCCTTTTATGTTTGTTCGTCCTTGCTCGTCTTGAGAATAAACGTACCAACTTATAATTAATACATCGCTATCAACCAAGACAGCCCTAACAGATGCAGGGGAATAAAAGCGTTTTATGTAGAGATGAGCATTATAGCAATTATTAGGATCATGTCGGTTGTTACGTTCTCTCAAATACAATTCGCGTGGAATTTGTGAAATCCTATCCTTTGTATCTCCACCCAAATTAAGCCTATCCCAGATTTGATCGCACTGTTGATAAAGAATAATCTTCGTGTTTAAGCGCATGAGAGGAGCAAGGATTTTATCCCTAAGTAAAACTCCTGAATGTTGAATGAAAGTTATCTTTTCAGGAGTTTTATTTTGAAAAATCCATTTAATAAGCTCTGCATAAAGAATATCTTGTTGGGCTATTTCAAGGTTTCCGTTGTTAATTGCTTTTCTGAAATTGATAATTTCTGCTTTTAAGTCGTTGGTAGATGATTGAACATTGTTTGTTGCTTCTTTTACTTCATTGATAATTTCTGCTTTTAAGTCGTTGGTAGATGATTGAACATTGTTTGTTGCTTCTTTTAATTCTTTGGTAGATGATTGAACATTGTTTGTTGCTTTTCGATTTGATAGTAGAGAGTGTGCCATCATGGCTAGAATTCCTAAAGTTATCGCACTTAATGTAGAACTCGCGAAGTTCAGTATGCCAATTACTAACGCAGTAGGAATTATTATGTAGAGATCAAGGTTTTCACCTTTTAATATATCATTCCATACTTCTCTGAGATAACGCCGCATATCATTACCACCTTTGTAGTCTTTTGACTAAGTTGACACTATTGTAGTCTAACTATTGCCGATCGAGAAGGGATCGGGAAGAGATCGCCAAAATAGTTTAAAAATCGGCCGAGAATTTCTAGGATAGAAGTAAAGACCATCCTTGCCTACTTTTTCCATGATCCTAGCCGCCGAAACTGGACTAAAAACCGCTACTCTAGACGTAAAAGGCATGAAATGCGCCGGCTGTGTGAGTGCCGTAGAACGACAACTCAGCCAAAATCAAGGGGTAAAATCGGCCCAAGTTAACCTAATCACGGAAATTGCCGTGATTGAATACCAACCGGAAGCGATCGCACCAGAGCAATTAGCCGCAAAATTAACCGCGATAGGATTCCCCACCCAACCGCGCAGCTCATCGACTCCCCTTTCTCAACAAAATCAACGTCGGCAAAACCAACAAAAAGAACAGCAACAACAATTATACCGATTAGCGATCGCTTGTTGTTTACTGGTTTTTTCCCTGATCGGTCACTTACACCACATCGGGGGACCAGAAATCCCCATCTTTCAAAGTATTGCTTTTCACTGGACTTTAGCCACCCTAGCCATTTTATTCCCCGGCCGCGATATTTTCATCGATGGTTGGCGCGGATTACGGCACGGGATGCCAAATATGAACACTCTCGTTAGTTTAGGCACAGGTAGCGCCTATATAGCCAGTTGTTTGGCTCTTATCTTCCCTAATCTCGGTCTAGAGTGCTTTTTCGATGAACCAGTCATGCTGTTAGGTTTTATTCTCCTCGGACGGACTCTAGAAGCGCATTCCCGTCATCGCGCAGCCGCAGACCTAGAAGCGCTTACCTCCCTACAACCGGCAGTGGCTCACCTGATTGGTAGTACAGATGACCGTGTGGGCGTGGCGATTCCGGTGGAACAGCTGCGCGTCGGGGAATGGGTGCGCGTCTTACCTGGGGAAAAAATTCCCGTGGATGGGGAGATTATTCAGGGAAGAACCACGGTAGATGAAGCTTTGTTAACGGGGGAATCGCTGCCGGTGGTTAAGGAAATGGCAGATCTAGTCATTGCTGGCAGTTTCAATCTCTCTGGTGCGATCGCCGTGCAAACTCGTCAGGTGGGAACTGATACCACCCTAGCTAAGATTATCGCAGCCGTGGAATCAGCCCAAACTCGCAAGGCCCCAGTACAGAAGATAGCAGACCGGGTAGCGGGTTATTTTGCCTACGGAGTGATGATAATTGCCCTAATTGTGCTGCTCTTTTGGTATTTTTGGGGAACTAGGCTCTTTCCAGAGGTGTTAGGGTCAACCACAGGACACCACGAGATGATTCAACCCATTTCTCCCCTACTTTTGTCCCTAAAATTAGCGATTTCTGTGCTTGTGGTCGCTTGTCCCTGCGCTCTCGGTTTAGCCACACCTACGGCCCTACTGGTGGGAACCAGTTTAGCAGCCGAACGGGGTATTTTAATTAAAGGGGGCGATGTTTTGGAAACCGTCTCGCGACTGCAAACGGTGGTTTTTGACAAAACGGGAACCCTTAGCCAAGGTCATCCAGAAATTACCGATTGTTTGAGTTTTTCTGAGCTTAATCCCCTGGAAATTCAGCAATTAGCGGCAGTAGTGGAGAGTGGTACTAATCATCCTCTTGCTCGGGCGATTTTAGACGCGGTTACTCCTCCTACTAACCTGACGGGGGAAGATTTTCAAACTGTGGCCGGATTGGGAGTTTCTGCAAGGGTGCAGGGGTCGAAAATTGTTCTGGGAAATCGGCAATGGTTGGCGCAGAACGGCATTAAAATCGATGAAACTATCCCGGGCATTCAAGAGCTTTTACAAGCGGGTAAAACGGTGATTTATCTGGGTATGGAAGAACAATTACTCGGCGCGATCGCTTTTCAGGATCGATTGCGTCCTGATGCTCAAACAACCGTTAATCAGTTACAAAAACTCGGTTTAGAGGTGATTTTACTCAGTGGCGATCACCAAGAAGTGGTGACAGCGATCGCTAATAGTTTGGGTATTAGTCAATTTTATGCCCAAGTTGCTCCCGCCGAAAAATCCGCCTTAATTGCTGACTTACAGACAAAAGAGGGCAAAATCGTCGCTATGGTCGGGGATGGTATCAATGATGCTCCCGCACTAGGACAGGCTAACATCGGTATTGCTCTGGCTGGTGGGACGGAAGTGGCCATGGAAACGGCCGGGATCGTTTTAATTAGCGATCGCCTGGAGGATGTGGTGCAATCTCTGCATTTAAGTCTGGCCACATGGCAAAAAATCCGACAAAATCTTTTTTGGGCTTTGGGTTATAATACCCTTGCTATTCCCATTGCCGGTGGCTTATTACTACCCCATTGGGGTCTAGCTTTCAGTCCGTCCCTAGCAGCAGCTTTGATGGCTTTTAGTTCGGTTATGGTAGTGAGTAATTCCTTGCTTTTACGTCGTCAATTTCCCCCGCTCAAATCGACGCAGGAAGGCAAAAAATAAAGCAATGCCGATTTTTTCTCAATAACTTTTGCGGTTTATTTAGAGCTTGCTGAATAAATCTAAAAACCTTGTTGGGTAAGACTTTTAGACTTTTTGTCAATCAAAAAGTACTGGCCATGGGAGTGGTCGGGGGTAAAATTCAGGTACTTTTTCCCTGAAAATTAGGTAATTGACCACATGAAAATGGGTAAAACCCTACACCCCACACCCCACACCCTGCCCCCACGAGAAACTTTTTGCCGCAAACCCTATTTAAAGCGAAGTTATCTATCGTATTATTGATGGGGATAGGGAAGGAAAAGTTAGCACCCCAGTTAAATCACGGTGATAAGGTGGTATTTTGTCCCCAAGTCTTCATCAGCTGACGAAGATAGCAACGAATAGTTTTAAGCGGTAATTCTGGTCAGGGATTGCCCTTGATAATTGTTGGTAATAATCTGGTGAATAGATTCAAAAAATCGCCGACAACGATTATTAGTTCTCAGGGGTAATTCATGATTTTTTACCAATAAATCAATCTGAAGTTCCGAGCTAGTGGGAGGATGAATAAATAATTCCACTTTCACTAACTGGGGAAAGAGAGCATCGTTAGGAACTTCCGATAAAAGCAAGACATCGGGCCGGCGCTTGATGATTTCAAATTCACCCAAACTTAGGATATCATCGTATAAAAACCCGGTCTGAGGAGGAGAAATCCCGACAAAATAGGAACAGGAATAGCGAGCCATGGCAGGGAAAAGATGATAGATTGGTCACGGTTAATCGGTCAAAATCAGGCCATTGAACTACTACAAAGAGCGCTTGAAATCAATTCGATCGCTCCCGCTTACTTATTCGCCGGCGCTAAGGGAATTGGACGTAATCTGGCCGCAAAATGTTTCTGTCAAGACTTGTTAACTAGAGATCGATCGCCGGAAACAAGGGAATTAATCCTGAAACGCTTTCTGGGAGGCAATCATCCCGATTTACTCTGGATTGAACCCACTTATCAACACCAAGGCAAACTGCTCACCGCACAAGAAGCACAGGAAAGCAATCTCAAGCGTAAAGCTCCCCCGCAAATTCGTATCGAGCAAATTCGCGAGATTACTAACTTTTTAAGTCGTCCTCCTCTCGAATCGGCCCGCTCTGTGGTAGTGATCGAGGAAGCAGACACCATGACGGAAGCGGCGGCAAATGCGCTCTTAAAAACGCTTGAGGAACCTGGAAAAGCCACTTTAATCCTGATTGCTCCCAGTCCCTCCTCTTTACTACCTACTCTCGTTTCTCGCTGTCAACACGTCCCTTTTCAGCGTCTTTCGGAAGAAAATCTCGCTCAAGTCCTCCGCTCTAACGGACACGCTCGCGTTCTCAATTATCCGGCAATTCTCGGTTTAGCCCAAGGTAGCCCTGGAGAAGCGATCGCCGCTTTAGAGTTTCTCGATAGTCTCCCCCAAGATTTACCGCGATCTTTAAGCAAATTTCCCCTAAAACTCTCCCAGTCCTTAAACTTAGGAAAAATTATTGCTCAAACCCTTGACACGGAAACCCAATTATGGTATGTGAGTTATCTTCAGTATGAGGATTGGCAACGACGAAGAGAGCGATCGAGTTTGCAAATCTTGGAAAAAACCCGCCGGCAGCTGTTAGCCTACGTTCAACCCCGTTTAGTCTGGGAATGTACTCTCTTGGAATTAGCCAAGCTACCCACCGCCCAAAAGTCTTAAAATCGTTATATTCATCGATCGAGTGGGGAGAAAGACAATGAAAATCAAATCCTTAGTTTTGCTGATTCTGTTAACCTTGACTACGGTTTTAGGCGCTTGTCAGGGAGCAAAAGAAGCCGAAGAACCGAAAAACGTCCCTACCACGGTGGAATCGCCGCAAAAAGACGAAGATAGCGATAAAGACGGGGAAAATCGGCAAAAAGACGATGATAATGACCAGAATAAAGACGATGACGATGATGATAACTAAATCCCTAGTATAAAAAAATCGGGTGAGCTTTAACCCACCCGATCGCATCTGTATTAAAATTAACCTATAACTGGGGTACAAACTGTTCTTTTTCGGGAACGTAGGCGTATTCAGCCACAATTTGCCGGAATTCTTCCCCATTGATCGTTTCTTTTTCGATCAGCAGATCCACCACTCGATCGATCACTTCGCGATGATCGCGAATAATTTGCCGAGAAATTTCATGACAGTGTTCCACGATCGATCGCACCTGATCATCAATGCGAGTAGCGACCTTCTCAGAATACTCGGAACGAGTCATCAAACCGCCACCGAGGAACACTTCACCCCCTTGACTTTCTAGGGACAAAGGACCCAAATCACTCATCCCGAAACGAGTCACCATCTGACGCGCCATATCAGAGACTTGCTGTAAATCGCCACCCGCACCGGTAGTCACCTCATCATAGCCGAAGATTTCTTCCTCGGCCGCCCGACCACCTAAAGCACCGGAAATCCGGGCCATTAACTGCGCTTTCGTGGTTAAACCCTGTTCTTCGTTGGGAGTGAACCAAGTTAAACCCTGGGCCTGTCCCCGGGGAATCAGAGTCACTTTCTGGACGGGATCGTGATCTTTTAAGAGCGTACCCACGATCGCATGACCCACTTCATGGTAAGCGATTAAGCGCTTGCTCTTGCTATCGACTAAAGGAGTGCCTTCCATACCAGCGATCACGCGATCTACCGCATCATCTATCTCTAACAGGGTAATGGCTTCTTTACGACGACGGGCGGTTAAAATTGCCGCTTCGTTCAGTAAATTGGCTAAATCTGCCCCACTGAACCCCGGAGTGCGACGGGCGATCGCTTCGATGGAAACGTCGTTGGCCAGCTTTTTATTGCGGGCATGAACGTCTAAAATCTCTAAACGACCTTTAAAATCGGGTGCATCGACGGTTACTTGGCGATCAAAACGGCCCGGACGCATGAGAGCGGAATCGAGAACATCGGGGCGGTTAGTGGCGGCAATGATGATAATTCCCGTATTCCCCTCGAAACCGTCCATTTCTGTCAATAATTGGTTTAGGGTTTGTTCCCGTTCATCGTTACCACCACCGATACCGGCACCCCGTTGACGACCTACTGCGTCAATTTCATCGATAAAGATTAAACAGGGAGCATTTTCCTTGGCTTTTTTGAACAAATCGCGCACGCGAGAAGCACCGACACCGACGAACATTTCCACAAATTCCGAACCGGAAATGCTGAAGAAAGGTACACCCGCTTCACCGGCGATCGCTTTGGCTAACAGGGTTTTACCCGTACCGGGAGGGCCAACTAACAGGACTCCTTTGGGGATTTTGGCCCCGACGGCGGTAAATTTCTCCGGTTGTTTGAGGAAAGTGACGACTTCCTGTAATTCTTCCTTCGCTTCGTCAATTCCTGCCACATCATCAAAGGTGATGCCGGTTTTCGCTTCCATCTGGAAACGGGCTTTTGATTTACCAAAACTCATCGCTTGACCGGGGCCGCCGGGCATATTATTAGAACGGCGGAAGAGGAAAAAGAGAGCGGCAATCAGCAAAAAGGGGAAAAGTAGATTACCGAGGAATCCCCACCAAGCGCCGTCATTCCGCATCGGGTGAGCATCGAAACTAATTTTAGAATCGCGTAAACGGGCGATTAAATCGGGGGAATTGGCCGGTAAATCGACTCGTAGGCGTTGTACTCGGTTTTCTAGTTCTGGATCTAGGGCCTGTACGATCGCAGTTCTGCCACCTTCGTAGAGATCGACGCTGACAACCCTACCACTCTCTAGGTATTCTAGAAAGCGTCCGTAGGTCATGCGGGTAGTGGCGGTGTTATTGCCGATATTACCGGTGGCCGTGGCAAAAGTGCCTTGCCAGAGGAAAAAACCGACCACAAGGGCGGGCAATGTCCACAGTAAAATCGTTTTCCAGGATAGTTTCATGTTTGTTTAGTGGTTCTAGGATAAAGATTTTTGCCTAACTCATTTAGCTGTTTTTGTCAAGGATTTTAGGTTATTTTTTCGAGATTAATCCCCGCAGCCAATTAAATCTTAACTAAATGTAACGTAATTCTCATAATTCTGACAACAATGGTGACGAGAATTTTTTTTAGTTCATTTGTTCTAACAAGAGTCTCAGGGTTTCTGGGATAAGCTGTACTGAATTTAAACTGCCTAGAAGTATATACTATATCTATTGATACGAAAATCATCTCCAAAATCCTAGAATTGCTTCTTTTTCCCATATTTGATAATTTTGCTAGATGTAACCAATTAAAGATAGAGTTAGTATCTCAACAAAATTTTTACCCTAATTTGACCTTTATTCACGAGCCAACAGCAGCTAAGTTTGCTGTGGATAGAGATTACTGTTGATGAGGAGAGTGTTTAGTGAAGTTAACGCCGCTTGTGCCACCGATTAAGTGTCAAGGAATTAAAACTAAGTTGGTTAAAGATGTTAAAAATATTGTGTCTGATCTGAGCTTTGGGCGTTGGATAGAACCCTTTTCTGGCTCGGGAGTGGTGGCTTTTAATATTAATCCCAAAAAGGCTTTACTTGCGGACACAAATACTCATATTATCCAGTTTTATAATAATCTAAAAAATCAAGTTATTACCAGTAAAACTGTTAAGCTTTTTTTGCAAGAAAATGGTCAAGTTCTTAAGGAGCAGGGAGAAAGTTATTATTATCAAGTACGAGAAAGATTTAATCAATCTCCTAATTCTCTAGATTTTTTATTTCTCAATCGCTCCTGTTTTAATGGCGTGATGAGATTCAATCGTAAGGGACAGTTTAACGTACCTTACTGTCATAAATCAGAACGATTTTCTCAAGCATATATTACCAAAATAGTCAATCAAGTTATTGCCATAGAAAATATTCTGATTAAAACTGATTATAATTTTCAAGTTGCTGACTTTCGAGAGACTTTATCTGATTGGCAAAAAACAGATTTGCTCTATCTCGATCCTCCTTATTTAGGGAGAAACGTCGATTATTTTAACTCTTGGTCTGAAGAGGATGAAGATTGTTTGGTGACTATTTTAAAGGATATTTCTTGTCGGTTTATTTTGTCCACTTGGCACAGTAATCAGTTTAGAAGCAATCCTTTAATTAAAAAAAATTGGAGTGCTGATAAGTTTTATATCTATACTAAACAGCATTTTTATCATGTTGGTTCCACAGAAAAATTACGTCATCCGATCACCGAAGCGCTCATTACTAACTTTAACATTTCCTTGTTGCCAGAGCGAGGAACTGATTTGCAACAACTGTCATTATTCCCATCGACAGCAGAAAATGAGGGAGTGAGAACAGTCTAGAAGATGCCTAGTTGCTAATTCTCACTCCTTACTATTTATCCTTGGCTTTGGCGCAGATGGTCATTAATTTGGCGTTTGCGCTTTTCTTGGGGGGTAGTGCTAGTAATTTCGCCAAAATCTTCACTACTCATCGAAAGGTGGGACATTATCTTTCTTTTGCGCTCTTTAGCAGTTAATTCTGGTGAAGGAGTCACTGGAGGCGGCGCTGCCACCGGTTGCGCTGCCAGCGGGGGAGTTTCCACAATTGGCAGCGGTTTTTTGGGAATATAGTCAGCACCACTGGTGCTTCTGGAGAGATGATCGAGAATGCGACGTTTGCGATCGTCAGTAGCCATAACAATCTTTGCCAGCCTAGTTTAAAGTTTTTTGACACTCCTGGGCCTAAAGGCGTGAGGATTCTTGAGCTAATCACAGCCCTTTCTGGTTTCCCTTACTTAGGTCTTACACGATTATGTCTGAACCGAACCTACTAGAATATCACTT
>NZ_SFBY01000224.1:0-4295 GCF_007095505.1 Microcystis sp. M_QC_C_20170808_M3Col | reverse complement strand
ATTGTGGGAGCACAATGGAAAGCAGAGAATGTTCCTCAGTATTTGAAGCTACGTTGTGCTTATCTCAACGGCGATATTGCCTGAGTATTTTTACTCATTGCAAAACTGGGATGCTCCCGTTAGCCTAGATGTTGAGGTATAATTGCTATTGACAGAAACTGCCAGAGGTATATTTGTATTATGCGGGTAATTAGCCGTCGAATACTTCGCGATTTCTGTATCACTAATGCTAATTCCTGCGAGTCTCTCTATGATTGGTATAGAGTCGCTAGTAAAGCAGCATGGCAAAATCTAATCGATGTGCAAGCCACTTATAAAAGTGCTGAATCTGTTGGTAACTTCACTGTTTTTAATATTAAAGGAAATCACTATCGTCTAATTGTAGATCTAGTTTATAGCCGACAGACTATCTATATTAAATATATTCTTACCCACGCCGAGTACGATAAAGGAAATTGGAAATATGATGCTTACTTTTAATTCTAAAACCTATGGAGAATTACTCGCTCACTATCAACCAAAAGCAATCACCACAGAGGTGGAAAACGAGCGAGTGATCGCAATTGCTCAAGAGTTGGAACATCGCTCGGAACTTAGTTTAGAGGAGGAAGCTTTACTGGAGTTATTGATTAGTTTGATCGAAAGGTTCGAGGCAGATAATTATCCAATTCCTGACAGAAATCCTTTAGCAACCTTACAGCATCTTATAGAAGCTAACGAGATAGAATATCCAGAGCTAATTACTATTTTGGGTTCCCCTGATGCGGTGGAGCAAATAATTAATGGACAACGCAGCATCAATCAGTCAGAAGCTAGGTCTTTGGGGTCATATTTTCGGGTTGATGCCAGTTTATTTACTTAGGGTCTGCTGAAAAAGTTTTTCGTGGGGACAGGGTGTGGGGTGTGGGGTGTGGGGTGTAGGGTTTTACCGATTTTGAGGGGGTCAGTGACCTAATTTTCAGGGAAAAAGTACCTAAAATTTACCCCCGATCACTCCCATATCTGGTACTTTTTGATTGACAAAAGGTCTAAAAGTCTTACCCAACAAGGTTTTTAGATTTTTTCGGCAAACCCTACTTAATAAGTACCTAAGCAAAATTAATTACACATCTCAAGGGAAATTGATTGGGCACGACTACTTAACGAATTATTGCGATCGCTTGCCATTGACTAATTTTCAGCGATAATCTAAAGTCAGAGTCCATCGGGAGATAAGATCATGAACTTTCGTCTAGTTCTATTTTCAGGCCTAGTGACGGCTTTAGTTGGTGCTGGTATCGGTTATGGCATTAGCCGCATTGAACGCAATCCCAGCCAAGTCAACTATAAAAATCCCTATATCTATCAAATCATCTATGGACGTTATTTTGCCGGTGCTGGGGCAACCCTGGGCTTCTGTGTGGGCGCGGGTTTGCAAATGGTCAAAGAACTCAAAGAAGCCAGAGATAGAGAAATGGGCATCCTAGATGATGGGTCAAAATTCTAGTCTTTTGGGGCTAATTCCTCAAGAATGATGAATTGAACGTGATTAATCGCTAAATCGCCGATGGGAACTTGGATTTTTAACACCGGCTGTCCTTCACTGAGCATTCGTTCAAAGGGGATATCTTTGGCAATTTCCGTGTGATACCAAGCTAAACCCATAAAGAAACGATTGGGATAGGGACCACCTTCAAAGATATCATCGGGATTGGACTCCATGGGAACCCAACCGATAGAGGGGAGATAAAATTCCATCCAGACGTGATTGTAATCTGGTTCGAGGGGTAAATTACGTTCGAGGGGATGGGGTGGGCATTTATAACGTCCTACCGTACGACAGGCAATACCATTGAGACGACACAAAGCCAATAATAAACCCACATATTCGCCACAGGAACCCACTCCGCGCCGCAGGGCAATATCGGGGGTGTCGATGTTGGGTTTGATGCCGTAGGAAAGCTGATCATAGACGTAGTTACGAATACTATAAACTTTTCTGAGGAGATTGGTTTCCCGACCGATCGCTTCTTTGGCAGCATTGAGGATAATTTCTGTATTCATAGCCAGATCATCATTATCGATCAGATAGCGATCGGGAAAATCGGCGGGTAAGGGGGGTAAATCTTCGCAATCTTTGGGAGTAATTTGGTATTTAATTCCCCACACTTCTAAGACCACTTTCCAACCAAAAATATGACGTTGTTTGGCGGTTATTTGCTTGAACTTAAATACTGCCACCCGCTGCCCGTCTTGAATTTCTTCAATAAAAGGCAATCCCACCGCTTCGACGCTGCGAATTTTTTGCCGCGGTGTTTCTAGGGGTAAAGCGATGCGCCATTCCACATCTTTTAGTTCGATATTATAGAGAGGTTCCAATTCCTCGACGTAGGATAATTCAATCAGATAACCGTTAGAAAGGGTGTATTTTTTAGCGGGATCGTAGTGAAAATATAGAGGATGGACAAAAGTACGCGGACGATAACTAAGTTCGTAAACCTGTTCGGAATTGGGATTATCGCGGATAAAGGGTTCTTGGAAAGCATAGGCCACATATAAGATATCCTTGCCACTGTTCGCATCATTATAAAAAGCTAGTCCCGTCGGCGATTCAAAAGGAGTTATCATGCTAAAAAGCTGTTCTCCCGTGGCGCGATCAAGACAGTAAACCGTTTGTTCTAGGGTATCCGTTAACCAAAGTTCTTCCCCGCGAATGGTGATATTTTCGATGCCGATACCCGGCGCGTACAAACGAGTAATTTCCTGTCCCGATTGGCGATCAAATATAAAGATTTGTCCAGAACGTTGACAAGTGACATAAATTGTGTTAGCAGTTACGGCGACTCCGTTAGCGGTGTAGGGAAGACGGGTAAAAAATTTCGGGGTAAAATCTTCGAGAGTGCAGCAGTAGAGATTTTCGCGGGTCGTAAACCAGAGGTTATTTTGATCATCGATTGCCAATCCCGTCGTCCCGACGAATTCTTGCCAGCGATGGCAATTAAGTACGGTTGTATGACCGGTATCGAGGGCAATTTGGTATAAATAGCCGTTTTTTGCGTCGATAGCGATTAATTTGTCATCTTGAAATACAATTCCGTGCAGGGCCGTGGCGCTAATCGGACGAATCGTTTGACGATGGGAGGGAAGACTGGCAGGATCGAAAATCATAGGAGGAAGCGAAAAGGGAGAGCGTTTTTAAGTGAATAAAACAGCAATTCTTCCCACGATAGCAAATTTTATCGCCCTTGAATGCTCGTAATGAACTCCAATTCCGAAAAAAATGTCAAGAATTGTCACTTATAGTCCCTCTCATACCCTTGTACCTACCTACGAGTGTTTCAATCGTTGCAGTTATTGTAATTTTCGCAGGGATTTAGGCACTGATGGCTGGTTAAGTCTAGACAAGGCCAAAGAGATTTTAACTGCTTTGCAGGGTTCGGAAATTACGGAAATTTTAATTCTTAGCGGGGAAGTTCATCCTTTAGCAGCCAATCGAGAGTTATGGTTTCGCCATATTTATAATTTAGGAGAATTGGCTTTAAATATGGGTTTTTATCCCCATACCAATGCGGGGATTTTAACTTTTGCCGAGATGGAAAAACTGAAAAATGTCAATCTATCTATGGGCATAATGTTAGAACAAATGACGGTGACTTTATTAAATACTGTCCATCGTCATGCCCCCAGTAAAGTGCCATCCCTGCGCTTAGAGCAGTTACAATGGGCGGGAGAATTAGGAATTCCTTTTACCACGGGGTTATTATTAGGAATTGGTGAAACAGAATGCGATCGCTTAGTAACCTTAGAAACTATTGCCACTATTCATCAACGTTGGGGACATATTCAAGAAGTGATCCTACAACCCTACAATCCGGGCAAAAGGGAACGGTGGCAAAATAATCCTTTTGATCTGCAAAAATTACCCGATCTGGTTAGGCAAGCTAGGGAAATTTTGCCCCCAGATATTGTCATTCAAATTCCCCCGAATTTAGTACCCGATCCTCTTTTTCTCTTGGATTGTTTAGCGGCAGGAGCGCGGGATTTAGGCGGTATTGGCATTATCGATGAAGTTAATCCCGATTACCTCCATTTACACCCCGATAAATTAAAGGAATTTTTAGCAATTTATGGCTGGGAATTAAAAGCGCGCCTACCGGTTTATCAGTAATCAGTAATCAGTGATCAGTAAACAGTAATCACTCACCGTTCGCTTATTTTTTGAGGTCAGGTAACGAAAATATGGCTGAAAAGCTGACCCCGTAAAGGATTGAGCGAACGTTACTGACCCATTTTTATCCATCAGCAAAGAAGTCAGT
>NZ_SFBY01000223.1:0-3034 GCF_007095505.1 Microcystis sp. M_QC_C_20170808_M3Col | reverse complement strand
CGAAACGAATAGGCTTTTTCCATGTCTCACATTTTAGCATATATTTGGTAAATGCGCTAGTATTTAACGGTAAAGCCGTCGTAGAACGACGGGGTTTCAGACCCAAAATTTTCGATGATCGTTAACCATGAACTGGAATTTAACAGCGATCGCAAAGACGAAATTCTTAATCCTTTATTTATTGTAGAGGTGCTTTCCCCCGCCACGGAAGCCTATGATCGAGGTGATAAATTTAGAAAATATCGTTCCCTGCCAAGTTTTTGTGAATATCTGCTCGTTAGTCAAACTGAACCCTACATTGAGCAATATTTCAGACTCCCACAGAGCGCTCGCTGGCAATTACAAACCTACGATCAACTTAGTCAAATAATCCCTCTGGAGAGTTTAAACCTTGAACTTCCCTTGCTAGAAATTTATCGTCGTGTTAGTTTTGCGGCAGCCTCATAAATCGCTTAATCCGATTAATACCCTTTCTATTCTGTTTGCATAAAAAGCGATCGCCTAACAGTTTAAACTCAAAAAACCGCCATCGACAAAGAAGCGCTACATTTATTGAGGATGGTTAGGCAGAGAATGATATTGAAAAATGCCAAATATACTGCCGACACTGCCAATACTGAGAATACTGCCGACACTGCCAATACTGAGAATACTGCCAACACTACCAATACTGAGCATACTGCCGATACTAACCAGACTTAAAATGCTGCTGGCACTAGCGAGACTTAAAATACTGCCAGCACTGCCTAAACTCAAGATACAGCGATAACTAGCTTTGCTCAGATAATTAAGACCAGAAATCATTTTAAATCGGGGAAAGATTGGGGAATAGTTAGGGAAGTATTTTGCCAAACCTGTTGTAAACGCATAGCCGGCATAGTTAGATAAAGAATATCACCTTGATCGAGAGTAATTTCCAGTAATTGCCAACCGTGGATAGTTTGACCTTGTTTTTCTAAGTAAAGTGGCACAAAATCGGCATTCATCGCCGCTTCCTTGACAATTTGCCCCATAAAAGGATGATTCGGTGTGATTAATGTAGCCAAAGCAACCCAGAGGAGATCATCGGTCATGCCATTACCGAGAATTCTACCGCCCAAAGCGGCCGCAGCAAAGGAATAGGTAGCCAGATCCCGGGGACATAATACCGTATCAAAATCAAAAACTTCTTGAATCGATCGCCCGAATTGTTCCTGAGAGCAGCGTAAAACTAGATTAATTTTAGGAGCGATCGCTTTAGCAGTGAGAGCAATCTCCACATTAATCATATCCTCGTAAGTAACCACGATCAAAGATTCGGCGTTGTTAATATTAGCGGTTTCTAGGGTAGCCACTAGACGCGCATCCTCGATGATAACGGGGATTCCCCAGGAGCGCACGGAATGCAAAAATCGATTATTGGGGTCCGATTCGATCACCACCACTTCACAGCCTTGCTCGTGCAATTGTCGCACGATCCGGGTGCCGATACCTCCTAAACCACAGATAATGTGATGATTGCGGACGGGAATGCGGGTAGCATCCCAAAACTGTTTAAAGCGACTACCGAGGATAAAATCGTTAAGGAGAGCATAACAGATACCGATAACCCCTGCACCGACAATCATCATGACCACGGTAAAAATTTTGATACTATCGGGGGTAGATTCGGCCACTTTTTCGTTACCTCCGGCGCCGGTAATCATCCCGACGGAGAAATAGAGGGAATCGACGAGGGAAATTTTTTGATTAACGCTGAGATAGGTAACGGTAGCAAGGGAAATCATCCCCAAGAGGGAAAGGGTGACAAGAATTACCGGTTGGACATAGTGCTGATAGGGACGCAGATTGAGCAGATTTCTCAGCCACTTTTGCAGTTTAAAACGCTGTTTTGCCCTAATTGTCGGTTTATTGCCGATAATAAGATGATCGCCAGTTCCGAGTTTTTTGCCTAAAAGAACTGCTGAAACCAGATCAATTTCGTCGTGAGCGGGGAGATAATAGATTAACATCCGGGCCGGATCGTCCCAAAGTTCGTAGAGGGGTAATCCCCACCAAGGATGATTTTCCTCGATAATTATCTCTTGAATTGGCCAAAGGCGATCGAATAGCTGTAATTGACCGATAGCTTTATTACCAAGGGCAGCAAAGGAAAAGATCGGAGCCGCTAGGGAAGCAACGCTCATGCTAACGTGAGCAGGTAGGGTTTGATCGAGTCTTTCTCCTAAAGTTTCGTTAAATAGTCGGTTAACTATCCGAATTTTCGGGTTAATTATCCTTGCGCGGGTGAGAATTTCCAGATTGAGTGCGTCGTTATCAATGGCCAAAACTAGGGTTTCTGCATCTGGAAGGCCAGCTTGCAGGAGAGTTTTAGGAGAGCAGGGATCGCCGATGATAATATCAGACTGGTATTCGCAGACCATTTGGCGATCGCTAATCGCTACTACTGCCGCAGATTGTTGTTTGAGTAAACAAAAGATTTTATAACCGGTGCGACCTAATCCACAGACGATGATTTGCGGTTTCATTCGTCGAGCGCGTTTTTTGCTGATTAACCTTTCAGTTTTAGCGCAAAAACTAGGAAAAATCTGTAACTAAAGCTGCAATGCTGCTAATTTTTCCAATCAGGCTTTTAAAATGATAAAATAACCCTGATCATCGATTGAATCACTTCAGCCTTGACTCGCTTTCTTTGGGACAAATTTAGTAAAGATTACCTCGAAACCTTTCTCTCATCTTCCGGTGACGTGAAAACTAGCCTTGATGTGACGGCAGAAACTCAAGAAATCGATGTGTATTTTCGACCGACTTCCCCAGAAATACCGCCCGAATTAGGTTTATTAGGCCGATTAGCTCAAACCCCTTGTTTATTGGAACCCTATCGCAATCCAGTCACGATTGAGGGCATTATTGCCTGTTTATCTAAACTGTTAACGGTGCGGGAACAATTACAAAGAGAAGCTCACCGTCATCAACAACCCTTATTAGCAGAAAATATTCCCAGACTATGGATACTAACTCCTACTGCCAGTCAAAGAATTATAACTGCTTTTTC
>NZ_SFBY01000222.1:0-2670 GCF_007095505.1 Microcystis sp. M_QC_C_20170808_M3Col | reverse complement strand
GCGTAAGACTTCTGTTAAAGAAGCAGCATCCCGTGAAGCGTCAACCCCATTCAGCGACCATTCTAAAAAGGTGGCGTGGTGAGGAATCGCCGTCCGTTTTACGGCGGCGAGGATGTCAAATAATTCTTATAAAAATACAGAGAAAATATGAGTCTAGTTATTTCCCAAGAAGTGATTAAAGCAAGTGGTTTGTCAGAGGATGAACTGTTAAAGGAAATTGTTATTATGTTATTCCAACAAGATAAGATTAGCTTAGGAAAAGCAAGTGAGTTATTAAGTATTAATCAAATCAAGTTTCAACGGATGCTTTCTGAACGAGGAATTTGTATTCACTATGATGTGGCTGAGTTTCAGGAAGATATTAAGCATTTAAAAGAGAAAGGTTGGCTATGATTATTATTAGCGATACTTCTCCTCTCAGCAGTCTTGCTCTTGTTGGTTATCTATCAATCTTAAAAGATATTTATACTGATGTTATTATTCCCCAAGCAGTTGCCAATGAATTGGCTAATTTGACTGAAGAAGATATCCGCATTAAAGCGATAATTTCTCTGAACTGGATACAGGTTCAACAAGCCGCTAATTTGGAACTTGTGACTTGTTTGAGGAATGACTATAATTTAGATATTGGCGAAGCAGAAGCAATCGCTCTTGCCTGAGAATTAAAAGCAGATGAATTGTTAATTGATGAACGTCTTGGACGGAGGGAGGCTGTGCGTTTGGGGTTGTCAATTACGGGGGTTCTAGGAGTTCTTTTAATCGCTAAAAATAGAGGATTGATTTCTAAGGTTCAACCCATAATCGATGCTCTAATACTCCAAGCAAATTTTCGCATCAGTCGTCAACTTTATGAGGAGGTTTTGCAAACTGCAAATGAATTAGATTAAGTTGTGATTTTAGAAACCCGTTTTCTTTGAGAAACCCGTTTTCTGGTAATCAATGTTAATTTATGTTATAGTACCCTTGAAAAATTGGCGATTGTTTGCACAAAATAGTCGCAGTAAATCCTTCTGGTGAATATCATGAATCCTTACCTGTTGCCGATTATTCCTGCTGTTGACGATATTTTGTTTAATTTCGCTCAATCTGATGATTTTTGGGCTAATTGGTCAACAGCTTTTGGCACAAATTATGATGTGGTTAAGGCGACGGAATTACGAAATCAGTGGCAAAGTCGAAATTTCAGTCAACTTCCCCCAATTGAGGTACTCAGTGGCGAAGTTTTAGGGACAGCGAAGGGTGCTTATGCGGTTAGCACTAATAAAATTTATCTATCAGCATCTTTTTTGAATACGGCTGCGCCAGCAGCGATAGTTGATGTAATTGTAGAAGAAATCGGGCATTTTATCGACGCGCAAATCAACAGCAGCGATACGCCGGGGGATGAGGGGCAGTTATTTTCGGTGCTGGTGCGGGGGGAAAGCCTGACGGCGGCGGAAATCGCGGCGATACAAAGCGAAAATGACGCGGCGACTATTACGGTTGATGGGCAAGCGATTAGTGTGGAAATGGCATCTAACACCCCCAAAATCACCATCGCCCCCGGCACCAACCCCGTAGAAGGGGGAACCGTCGGCACCTTCATCATCACTCTAGACACCGCCGCGCCAACGGGTGGTTTAGTGGTCAACTTCAACACTACAGGCAGTACCGCCACCATTCCCGCCGACTATTCCTTCACTGCTGGCACAAATATCACGGCGGTGACAGCCAACACCTTCACCGTCGCCGCCGGGGCCACCATCGCTACCCTCAACGTGGTTGCGGTATCCGATACGGTAAGTGACCCCAACGAAACCGTCAAAGTCAACCTGACATCGGGGGGAGACTACATCCTTGGTGCCAATTCTAGCACCAGCTTTAATCCTGCTACCAACTTTTCCGTGGGGAGTCGTCCCTATTCACGTCTCGGTGCTATTAGGAACCGGCACAGGCAGTTTTGGCACCGCCAGCAACTTTTCTGCGGGGATTAGTCCTACTTCCGTGACGGTAGGAGACTTCAACGGCGACGGCAAATCCGATGTGGCAACGGCGAACCGTGGCGGCAACAACGTATCGGTGCTATTAGGAACCGGCACAGGCAGTTTTGGCACGCCCACTAACTTTTCCGTGGGGAGTAGTCCCCGTTCCGTGACAGTAGGAGACTTCAACGGCGACGGCAAATCCGATTTAGCTGTGGCGAACTCTTACAGCAGCAACGTCTCGGTGTTATTAGGAACCGGCACGGGCAGTTTTGGACCCGCCACTAACTTTTCCGTGGGGATTAGTCCTACTTCCGTGACGGTAGGGGACTTCAACGGCGACGGCAAATCCGATTTGGCTACGGCGAACAGTAGCGACAACGTCTCAGTGCTATTAGGAACCGGCACGGGCAGTTTCGGCACGCCCACTAACTTTTCCGTGGGGATTGGTGCCAATTCCGTGACGGTAGGAGACTTCAACGGCGACGGCAAATTGGATTTGGCTACGGCTAACCAATTCGGCAACAGCGTCTCAGTGCTATTAGGAACCGGCACAGGCAGTTTTGGACCCGCCACTAACTTTTCCGTGGGGAGTAGTCCCTATTCCGTGACAGTAGGAGACTTCAACGGCGACGGCAAATCCGATTTGGCTACGGCGAACAGTAGCAGCACCGTCTCAGTGCTATTAGGAACCGGCACGGGCAGTTTC
>NZ_SFBY01000221.1:0-4858 GCF_007095505.1 Microcystis sp. M_QC_C_20170808_M3Col | reverse complement strand
CAGTCGCACAGTAGTATTATCCAGTGTTTCTACCCCCGGTGTCGCCACTTCGTAGGCAGTTAACCAACCGATAATATTAGCGTGGGGTTTACCGTGGTTTTTGGCTCTCACCGCAGCTGCCATATAAACAACTCCTGCGATTAATTCAGCTTTTTTTAGCTGTGTCATTGCTTGATAACGGCGCTCGAATTCAGGACGAGTTAATCTATCGCCATTTTCGAGAGGGGGAATAGATACAGGGGAAATTATCGAAGTAGATAAGCTCATAATGTTTACCGATAGTTGAGATTTTTCCCTCGCTAGATGGAATTAGCATTGAGCAAATTTTCTCGAAATATTTGATATTCTTGACGGGAGCATCCCAGTTTGTCACTGAGTAGAAATACTTAGAGAAAACCTGCGATTAAGATAAGCACAGCGCAGGCGTAGCATTTGTGAAACATATTGGGGAGACCACTGAGCACCGGATAACTTTAAACGAGTACCAATACCATTTTTTCAAGGAGAACTAGAGGTGGCTTCGTCCGTGAGAGTTTTGATATCTTGAGCAACTTCTCTCTGTTTTTCCTCCTTCGCTTTTTTCAGAACTTTCACCTAGTACTCGGTGTCCCTTCCTCAATCAGGAAACGACACCAGTGAGCGTGAAGGTCTTGATCGCTGGTGTGGCTGATTCCCACTCTCGACAACATCGGAGTGTGATCACGAAGGCTCCTGGATATCCTGCCCGGAGTAGAAACCGCCGCTGCCCCCCGGTGCCGATACCTTCACCTGAAACCGTAAACTCGTCAAACTCGTCGCTAACTAGAACGATAGCTTGCGATGGAGATACATCAAGAATCCACCGATAACCTGTGGTAGGGTTCTCAGCTAGTACCACATCGAACACCTCACCCATACTGAGTTCAGTACTTGAGCCATTATTCTGAAGGGTGAAAGAATGAGACATACTTATCACGGTGATACAGGAATTAATGCGCCCGCCCCCAATAGGAGGGGCGCACGTTGCCCTAGGGGTTGACGTTGATGGTGATGGTGACGCCCTGCCCCTTCTTCTGGGTGAAAGCGGCACCGGTTTCTATGGAGAACGAACTCGGGACATCGCCCGTATCACCCACTGTTTCACCAGTGAGCGGGGCAGTAGATTCCGGGGTTAGCGTAAACGAGGCAGGAGTTCCACCCGATTCCGTAAGGCCGAAGCTGGACTTATCCGGCGTCATCCCCGAGGATGCCGCCGGCCCTTCGACACGAAACGAACTGGGGATATCCTCCATCTGGCTGGGCTCTACGCTGGCAGCAGAGGTGTAGACATAGCACTGGATGCCCTCGTAGTTCCAGCCGTAGCGGCCGCTGCCTAGTTCACTCCAGTTGGTCGTGTAGAAATGGTCGCCAGCACTCCCGTTCCAGTAACGGTACAGCGGCACCGACCCAGATGCCTGAGCTGGAAGCACGTAGCACTGGATGCCCTCGTAGTTCCAGCCGTAGCGGCCGCTGCCTAGTTCACTCCAGTTGGTCGTGTAGAAATGGTCGCCGATGGAGGGATTCCAGTAACGGTACAGCGGCACCGACCCAGATTTCTGGGCAGAGAACACGTAGCACTGGATGCCCTCGTAGTTCCAGCCGTAGCGGCCGCCGCCTAGTTCACTCCAGTTGGTCGTGTAGAAGTGATCTGTGGCATTCGGGTTCCAGTAGCGATAGAGTGGAACACGCTGGGAGCTGAGAGGGGGTACCGTCACCCCCCACATTGTCGCATCGATACCGCACTCCCCATAAGCAATTCGGAAAAAGCCCTGATCGCCCCACGTTGTATTCCAACTATTTTTGCAGATCCAGCACTGAGCCGCGTCATCGTATCCAACTACGCACACGCAGTGACCACCGGCCCGTTCACCGGTGACATGCCGGTACACGCCTGACCTGTAGGCGAAAAAATCATTGTAAACCGTGAAGCAAGCCGCCAGAGCGCCCTGGCTTGAGAGCCACTCCTTCATCTGCTCTGGGTTGGTAAACTGGGTCCATGACGTGATTTTGGTGACGCGCTGCTGCCAGTTTGCACAGAGATTGGTGCAATTCTGATCGCCGCCCGTGTACGGATAACAGGCATCGTCCACTACGCCTGTGTTCTTGAATCCATCAAGGGCAGGTGGAACCCACCAGCCCCCATTGGGACCGCTGCACATCCTCCCCTGTGCTCTGGCAATACAATAGAAAAGGTGCGCTTCGGATAGGTCAATGCTCAACCCAGGATTTTTGCGAGCAACGCGAAGGGTTGTTTCCACGGTTGCTACAGAGCCGAACGCAACGCATGAGCCGCAACTCCCCTGATCCTTCACCGGAGTGACGTAGTTGCTGCCCCCCACATTGCGTAAGTCGTAGCTTGCCGGACGGCCAAAGGCGGCAGCGATTCCCGCCGCGTGCAGCTGAAGGTTGGCTTGCGCCAGACCTTCGCGCTCGATAAGTGACGGCTCTTCTGGCCCTGGTGTGTAACCCAGCCGTAGTTCACGCTCCTCCTGTAGCAAGTTGGTAAGCGACGTCTCGCCAACCTCCCAGCTTGCTCCCTGAGAGGCAACTTCCTGTGCTATTTCCTCGAATGGTATTGTCATCTGAAAGCTCCTAAATTACGGCTCTTCGTTACTTGGTATGGTTTGATCGGGGGGCATAAATCGACTAAATCCTTATCTGGCAAGAGACTTAATTGATTAGTTCGCTCTAGATCAAAAACAATAACCTCTCTATAAAGATATTGTCATGGCAACGTCCTCTCCCATACATACTTATTTGGATAGAACTTTTGCAAATTGATTATATGTTATGATAGCGGGATGACTAATTTTCCCAAAAAAATTAGTTAGTGCATTTGTTCTGAATAAAAAACCTGAAGTTTAACTTTTAACCCAAAACTCTTTAGATATGCCTTAATTTGGTTGTCAAAACCTCTTTATTTAGGGTTTGCTGAAAAAGCCTTTCCTGGGGGCAGGGTGTGGGGTGTGGGGTGTGGGGTTTTATCGATTTTCAGGTGTTCAACTACCTAATTTTCAGGGAAAAAGCACCTGAATTTTCCCCCCGATCCCCGCAATGGCTGGCACTTTTTGAGGGGAAAAAAGTCTAAAAGTCTTATCCAACAAGGTTTTAAGATTTATTCAGCAAACCCTATTTAAGCAGCACAAACTATCTCAATTATAAAAATTGAGAATAAATTCTCCTTGACTTGATTAATGTTTGGCAACTTTTAAGAAGCTGCTACACCTATCCCTAACTCATAGTTATAAATAGCCGCCAACAGGTTAACTCTTAAACTATATCTTCGACGAAGATTCCGATATTTACAGGATAAGATTTTCAAGATTTTGAGTTTCCTATTTATAGGTTCAATGATAATCCTTTCTTTGGCTAAAGCCTTGTTATACTCCTTTTCTAACTCGGTTAATTTTCTATTTTTCGGTTTCTTTTTCGGTGTATAACTATTACTATGGTATGCAGCTATTCCCTGATAACCACTGTCTTCTATGCTGGTAGTTAAAGGATGAAAACGGACTCGACTTTTTTTAAATAAACTAAAATCATGACCTCTACCTTTCCCACAAAAGACACAGATAATTTCCTCGGTATTTTGATCAGCTACTAATTGGGATTTTAGGTTCTTCGGTTTGTGTTAGCTTCGATTTTTGCCAATTGTTTTCGATCTAGAACGAGCTAATCAATTAAGTCTCTTGCCGGATAAGGATTTAGCCGATTTATGCCCCCTGATCGAACCATACCAAGTAACGAAGAACCGGATTTTAAAGTATGATAACCTCTTTTACCTGAAAAAAAATCTTTCTGTTTCTTTTTGGGGCGTTCAATGGGAGTTTCCGTTACATCCATTACCGTTACGACCGGTATCTCTGATTGATTTAGTAGAGCTTTTTTTCCTTTTAAACGGAAGTTTCCCGATTGTCAAAGCATTTTTTCCGTCTTATTTACAATCCGACATATAGTTGATTCTGATATTTGACCGCTTGTACCAATGTGAAAATATGTTCTATATTCTCGCCAATATTCTAACGTTACTAAAACTTGTTCTTCTATAGATAGTTTAGGTTTCGGTCTCCTTTTAGATGCTGAATTAGAGTCGGCTTCAACACTTTTGACTGATTCTACCATCTTTCTGTATGTTTGTTTATACACACCGAAACGGCGTTTGAATTGTTCATCTGATAAGTTTTGATAATCCATATTTTTGCTAATAAACATAGCAAAAGTATAGATGATTTCCTGACCTAAGATCACATTTTATTCTTTTTTCCACTTCCATCTAAAAATTGAGAAAAAAGCCAGAACCTCCATCATACCATAAAAAAATTATGCAGGGGGTCTGATATTTACTCGCTTTAAACATTCCGTAAACTCCTTCGAGGTAAAAGGTAAATTCTTGACTAGCTATTCCTTGCTGTAACACTGCCAAAACTTCGGCTAAATTCCCCGATAATAAAGCATTTTTATCTAGCCATAATCCAGGGAAGACTTGGGAGCAAAAGATGTTATTTTGATTTGATTCTAGGGGCAAATATTCCCCATCAGTTAAGCGAAACCAATCCAATTGAACGTCATAAACTCGCCAGATAATATACTCTTGCACTCCATGACGACGATAAACTTTGAGTTTTTCGTGTAAATCGTAGGAAGCAGTAGAAGCGGCAATTTCCACGATTAATTCCGGCGCGCCTTCCAGATAATCATCTTCACTAATGCTTGATTGTCCACCGGTTTCTATTCTTAATAAAGCATCTGGTTGTGGTTGATTATCCCCATCCAGTCGCACAGTAGTATTATCCAGTGTTTCTACCCCCGGTGTCGCCACTTCGTAGGCAGTTAACCAACC
>NZ_SFBY01000220.1:0-2650 GCF_007095505.1 Microcystis sp. M_QC_C_20170808_M3Col | reverse complement strand
TAAGACTTTTAGACTTTTTGTCAATCAAAAAGTACCGGACTGGGAGTGATCAGGGGGAAAATTCCGGGACTTTTTCCCTGAAAATTAGGTAGTTGACCACCTGAAAATCGGTAAAACCCCACACCCTACCCCCAACCCCCAACCCCCACCGAAAAACTTTTTCAGCAGACCCTAATTAGCCGTCCTCGCTCCCGTCGCTTTTGCTAAAGTGGTAGAACTTGGCAAACGATTCAATTCTCCAGTCGAGAAAGTGCGATCGCATTGATGGTCTTAACTCGCTTGGGATTCGGTTCGCGCATGGTAGTAACTGGAGATGTCACCCAAACCGATTTACCGCAATCACAAGAATCGGGGTTAATTGCCGCTCAAAAAATCCTAAAATCAGTAGAAGGGATCGCTTTTTGTTGCCTATCGCGGGCCGATGTGGTGCGTCATCCCTTAGTACAAAAAATCGTCTCAGCCTAGGAACAACACGAAAAATAACAGATTATGGATATTAAAAATGGTTTCGTCGATGCGGTGGGTAATACTCCCCTAATTCGTCTCAATAGTTTTAGCGAGGAAACTGGCTGCGAGATTCTCGGTAAGGCCGAATTTCTTAACCCCGGTGGTTCGGTCAAGGATCGCGCCGCTTTATATATTATCCAAGAAGCGGAAAAAGCCGGTACTCTCCAACCGGGGGGAACCGTTGTCGAAGGAACCGCCGGCAATACTGGCATCGGTTTGGCCCATATCTGCAATGCTAAAGGTTATAAATGCCTGATTATCATTCCCGATACCCAATCCCAAGAGAAAATCGACCTATTGAGAACCCTTGGCGCGGAAGTGCGTACTGTTCCCGCCGTTCCCTACCGAGATGCCAATAATTACGTTAAATTATCGGGGAGATTGGCCAGTGAGATGGAAAATGCTATCTGGGCCAATCAATTCGATAATCTGGCTAATCGTCGCGCTCACTACGAAACCACCGGCCGGGAAATCTGGGAACAAACCGACGGTAAAATTGATGCTTGGGTGGCTGCCACGGGAACTGGAGGAACCTACGCGGGGGTGGCGATGTTTTTAAAAGACCAAAATCCCCAGGTGCGCTGCCTGGTGGCGGATCCGATGGGTAGCGGTTTATATAGTTATGTGAAAACTGGGACAATTACCCTGGAAGGTAGTTCAATTACTGAAGGGATTGGTAATAGTCGTATTACGGCTAATATGGAAGGCGCACCTATAGATGATGCCATTCAAATTGATGATCCCACTGCCATCAAAGTTGTTTATCAACTATTACAAAAAGATGGTTTATTTATGGGGGGTTCTGTGGGTATTAATGTCGGTGCTGCCGTGGCTTTAGCTAAACAAATGGGACCGGGCCACACCATCGTTACTGTTCTTTGTGATGGTGGATCCCGTTATCAATCTCGTTTATATAATCCTCGATGGTTGGCTGAGAAAGGATTGGCTTAAATTCTTGTTAGGGCTAAGTCAGCTAGATTAAGGTGATGAACCCGGAATTTTACAGGAAAATCAGGAATTATCGGCTCGGAGATTAGTTGAGATAATGGTAGCGGTAGGGCAACAATTAGAGAAGGCAGCAGGGGAAAATGAGGCGCAATGTTTGGCAAACACTTGAGACAAGATAGACAATAATACTGATAACTATCATTATTAGGAGAATCATCAGATGTCAGTTACTATAGAACAGGACCTGAAAGAAATTTTAGGTCCAATTAATCAGAAGTTAGATAATCTGCAAAAAGATGTTATGGATATTAAAATAGTACAGGCGAGATTAGAGGAAAAAGTCGATAGTTTAGAAAAAGATATTGAAGGAGTAAAAGAAGATACAAAAGAATTAAAAGGCTCTTCGGGAATTGTTATGCAAATAATTAACTTAAAATAAAATTCGATGAGAGTGCCTACGCCTAAAAGTAGCTGAAATCCATAGGGGGAAGGACTTAAGACACAAACAGGTTAATACCAAAAGATAGACAATAAAGTTAAGATTTGATATAATAGCCAAAAACCCGAGTATTTTACTTATGATACTTGACAAATTTTTGAACCTAGAAGGAACCTCTATTCAAGGCTATCTACACCTAGAAAATATCGGTATAGTCTGACCAGTCGAATCGAAAAATAAAAAAGCAATCTGTCCTCATTGTGGATTAGAGAGCGATAAACTACACCAAAATCATCGACATTTAGTCAAAGATTTACCGCTCTCAGGACAACCAGTGTACCTACAAGTTAATCGTCGTCAATTTAAGTGCGATAATTATCGAAAACCCTTGAGCGAAGAATTAGATTTTGTCGCCAGTAAACGAACCTATACGAAAAGACTAGCCGAGAATATACTCGAACAATTAAAAGAAGGAGATATTTTAAATGTTAGTCGAAGAAATGACGTAACGGAAGAAGAGATTCAAAGAATGTTAGAGGACATCGCCGAAGAAATTACAGAGCCAGACCTATCGAAATTAAAAAGACTGGGAATTGATGAAATCGCTCTAGTCAAAGGACAAAAAAATTACTGTGCAGTTTTAGTAAATTTAGATACGGGAAAACTAATAGCTATTCTAGAGAAGCGAACACACTCTTGAGTTGAGGAAAACGCTTATAGGCTGGGGGAAAGAGGTGTTAGAGCAAATTGAAGAAG